>RPQV01000054.1 GCA_003818595.1 Calditrichota bacterium | reverse complement strand
AGGCGATAAAAGAAATCGAACGAACCTGATCGCCGTGATTCTTCAGCTTGGCCATTTGCTCCTCGCTGAAATTGATGCGGGAAACAATCTTTTGCGGAGTTTTTGTACGACCACGGCTGTCGGTCAAGGCGGGAAGAATATCGATCGGCGCCAATAGCGAAAGGCGCTCACTCTCCGGTGCTGCAGCATCCACAATGCAGAACTCGATCACTGCACCGACAGGCAGATGGTTTTCAATTTCGGTATTCAGGGAAAAGGAGAGCAGATGATTGGTGTCGTTTGCTGAAAGCTGCGCATATTCATCGTTTTTGCTGTAGGAGGTATCTTCGGGATAAATCTTTATCAACAGCGTGTCCGATTCCAATAGACTCTCTTCCCAGGCTAAATTGGCAGGAGTTTCCAATACATAGTGCGTCTTGAGCGACGACGAAGGCAGAATAATACCTGAATGAATGCCATCGCCAACCTGAGCCTCTCCATAAATTCGAATCGATTTCGGCGGAAGATTCATTAAATCCAATATCGCAGGATTTTCAGGCGTCTGCAGAATAAAGGAAGAAGTCACCGGTTGATTTTCTGAGCCGGTCTCGATCTGCGTTTCCATGTGAACATCCACGGCTCGTCCCTGTCCGTTCTCGGCATGCAGGAATCCATCAAGCCAAATCGGCATATCAATGCTGCTGATGAGATCCAATCGTAAACGGCCATCCGATAAATTGAGTCCGGCAAAGCGATCAACTTGCGGCAAACTGATGGTGCGATGATAGGGGCCAAAGGCGACGGTGTAATGATCAAGACTCCCGCGAAAATAGGTTAGCGATGCATCACGAATTTCCATTTTCATACGAATGGCGTCTGTCTCATTGATGGTGATCATTTCATCTCTTCGACTGGCGCCATTGGCCGTGATGGATAACGACAACGATTGTATTCCTGGGGAAGGATCAAGAGCCATCTTGTGCGAAGCCAAAGGCACAACCACTTGACGACTACTGTTTGCCGCCACTCGCGTATTCACCGTGAGCGGAGCATCTTCGGCAGGCAGTCGAATATCATTGACATCGATGGCTAAATCCAAGTCAAGGTCCAGATCGTTCGTGACGTCTAAACTCAAAAATCCTTTTCCGAATACCGCTTCTTCCAACGAAACCTGCTGATCGATCGGCATTTCCTGATGATCTTCAACATAGAAGGATTGGTTGCGTCCATGAACAGTGGTCACGCGAAAATTGACAAAATCAACAGTCAGCGCCACTTTCATGCTGCTGTCAATGGCCACCGTCCGG
The DNA here is from genome assembly GCA_003818595.1 of Calditrichota bacterium. GTDB lineage: Bacteria > Zhuqueibacterota > Zhuqueibacteria > Residuimicrobiales > Krinioviventaceae > Fontimicrobium. Next base: position 10,260 of record RPQV01000054.1, on the reverse strand, counting down.
CCCCTCGAACCCGGTGAGCTGCCGGTCATGTACCATTCACCCCACCGGCTCAATTCTTTGCCGCTGATATCCAGATCGAGACTATCGGTTTTCCCGGCGGGTATGGTTTGAATGATGGGCGATTTAAGATCAAATTCGTTATCGCCTGGATCGAAAAGATGAAAAACCACATTATTCAAATCGACCGGCAGTTTATTTTTATAGACCAGTCGGGCAGACCCCTGGTTAAGCTTGATGGATTCGATGTCCTGCTCGGGTTTTAACTCCCCTTTGACATTCTGAAAGGAGAACGGTGCAACAACCTGAGGGCCGTTGACCGAAGAAAGACCGGAAACTGATGAAAATGGAAATTTGACCAGATCGGCATTGAGCCGCTGCATGGTGACATTCGGGATATCTACCTGGAAATTGTCCTCAATATCTTCAAGCACAAGGGCATCACCCATCTGAATGGGTTCTAAATCTCCTTCCACCCGCAAACCGAGCAGACCATCTCCATACGAAAATAGTGCATGATCCTCTTCGATAAGGTTTTGAATGGAGATATTCTGTGAGGTGATAGGGATGTTGATGCTTACTTGCCAAGAAGGGGCTTTTGGTTCTTCAAAAGCGCAATTAAAGCCGACTACAAGAAGCAAGACCGCTGCTGCAAAACATCTCGCACCCATCTTCTTCCCTTCCTATAAATGCAGAGTTCAAACCTCATACTCTCGAGATGCCAAGATGTTTTTAAAGATAAACAATCAATGCAAGAATTACAAGATTTTTCTTTTCATCGGACAATATTTAGTCATTTTCACAGGTTGAACCACTATCTGCAGGTGCAGGAGTTTGAACCGGAGGATTGAATTAAAATTCTCGACAGAAGTTGAATAACCGATTTCATGCCCGTCGATACTTTTTTTGCTTCCGTTTTTGCCGCAGCGTAATCAACGGGATACCATAGCGGGAGATTAAAAACTTGAACAGCGGCAGTCGCAGGGCGCTGATTCTTCCCCATCGCATCAGCATCGATTCAATACGCTCTGTTCGGACATCAATACGCTCGATCGGCGGGGTACCGCGATCATAGCTCGGCGTCAGAACACCGGCTCTTCGCAAGCGCTCCACACGAACATAGGCGGTTAATCCCTTTTTTCGCGCATGCAGTCGGTGGGTCTGATAATGGACATCCTGGGTGACGTCTTCGGCAATCAAATCACCGGCAGAAATGGCCGCCGTCATCGTCGCTTGGCCGACAGGCGTCCGCACCAGGAGACGCGACTGCGACTCGTAAATATATTTTCCCCGGTTATCGCGCGTCCAGGCATCCGATACTGAAATATCGGATAGTTCGGATGAGCCGTCAATGCAGGTCTGACAACGCGACGGGCTGTAGAGATAGGTGAGATAATTGATGGCGCCATCCTTAAAATTGGAGTAATGCAGGTTTTTAATGCCGCCGTCGCGCAGAATAGCCCTGATTCTTCCCGGCCACCTGCCGCCGCGAAATTGAAAATTAGCAATCGCATCACGGGGAATGCCCTTGATTTTGAGCATTTCCTCAGCGACCAGGGGTTCCAAACTCGACGCACAAAACAATCCGATGATGACCTTGATTTTCCTGGCGATCGACAGGTTCTTTTGCTGCAACTTGCGCAAGCCGTGGATTTGGCAGGGGAGAGCCACAACAGCAAATCGCCCCTCCAATTTGCTCAGTTCCTGCAGTATTGTATTGACTGGAATGATGATGTATTTAGACTGCTGGCTGGACAATAAATCTTGCCAAGTGCGCGCGATAAAAACCTCACCCAGCCATGGCTTTTGTGGATTCATACGCGTCACCACGCATCCATCGACTTGACCTGAATGCAATAAATGCCACGCCAATGCGGTGACTGCACCGCCACCGGCGCCGCCGGACCGGAATGCAGGATTTCCGGCATAACCTACAAAAGTCTGCTCGACATGACCGTCAAATGATGAACTCTCAGCGGCTTTTCCGAAAGTGGTTTTTTCCAGCTCGGCAAATCGCACCTCGCCGCCCGGGCATACAGCTTTGCATAATCCGCATTCAATACATAAAGACTCATCAATCTTGGGGAAAAAAGCATGATCAAGAGAAAGTGCCTGGGTGGGACAAATACCGATGCACGTGCCGCATCGTGTGCACAAATCATGATCGATAAAAGCGATACTCAATACGTCTGCTGGGATTGATTTCAAAAAAGACTCCAAGATTAAACAGATAAACGAACAAAATTACATTTATCTCCTCAGATTGCAGAAAACTATTCTCAAGAAAGCATCAGCTCATCAACAAATGCTTCAATGACTTGATAATGTCCTTGGTCGAGTGACCATCCGGCAGCCGACACATTTTCCTCCACTTGCGCCACCCGTCGGGCGCCGACGATTGCGCTGGTGATTGCCGGATGCTGCAGTACCCAATTGACTGCCAATTGTCCCGGCGTCTTGCCGTACAGCTCCGCAACATTTCGCATCTTTTCAACCAGAACCAATGCTTTTGTCAAAAAGGGTTCCCTGAATTTGGGATTCGAAGAGCGCCAGTCATCTGCCGCCAGGTTTTTGATATTAAATCTTCCGGACAACAAGCCGGACGCCATGGGACTGTAGGCAATGACGCCGATTTTGCGCGAAAGACAAAACGGCAGCAGTTCCTCCTCAGCCTCGCGTTCGAAGAGGTTATACGGAGGCTGCAGACTGTCGATATGATATACCCTTTCGCATTGCTCGAGGTGTTTTAAAGTGAAATTGGAAACACCAATCCACCGCACCTTGCCTTCTTTTACAAGCTTGACCATCTCCTGCCAGGCTCGAATTTCACTTTGATTATCGTGCGGCCAATGAATCTGATACAAATCGATTGTCTCGACCTGCAGCCGCTTCAGACTCTTCTCGACTTCATTGCGAATGCTCGCCGGCGAGATGTCGTTCCACACTTTTCCGGAATCATTCCAGACCAATCCGCATTTGCTGGCGATAAAAACCTCTTCCCGAATATCCCTGAGCGCCTGACCGATAATGGTCTCTGAATGACCCAATCCATACACGGCTGCAGTGTCAATCCAGTTCACACCCAGCTCTATTGCCCGATGAATGGTTCGGATCGATTCTTTGTCATCTGCTGCGCCCCAGCCCCACCGCCACGCGCCGCCGATTGCCCAGGCGCCGAGACCAATCACCGACAATTCCGGTCCATTTTGACCCAGTTTACGTTTTTCCATGAGAAAATAGAATTCTATATTTAATCCGTTCATCAAATCGGCAAGACATACTTGACAAGGAACAATACCGGCAGCATCAACAGAAGCATCATCACAGCAACTGAACCTAAACTGCGCCAGACGGTAAATGAATTGACCTCGGCGATGGTCTGGAACAGGATAAAGAGCGAAACAAAAGAGATCAGAAAATCGATGCCGTTAAAAAATGAATAAATACCATTTAATATTGCGTGTGCTTCGACAAATGGATGATGCGGTAGAAACAGCTCATCGCGAAACAGGATATAGCGAACTCCCCACATCGGCAATAAATAGACGATCGGCGCCCATGACCAGGCAACAGCGACGCGAAGCTCCTGACGAGAAGCTTTTCCGCCAAACCAGCGACAGATAAGACTCAACAGCCATGCCCACAAGGCGAGAGAAATGAACGCGCTGATCGGACCCAGCAAAAGCACAATGGCAATGACCTCTGCCGTCGAATACACTTGTCCTAATCCAAAAGAGACCGCATAGCTGAAGGCCTGGCCTATCCCTCCGCCGATAATCAGACGCTTCATTGAATAATGAGGATTTTCCAGAAGCACCTGGCGGATAACCAGACGAGGATTCAACCAAATCATTGACCAAGGACTCATTCAGCTCTATTCCTTATCATTGAAGAACTCGTTGACCAGCCGTTCAAATTCAGCAAACATCGGTTTGCGCTCTGGTTCGGCGACATTCGCGCTGATCGATTCAAGCGCTGCACCGGCATACCATTTTTGTTGTTCATACCCGCGGGAAAAACGGCGCCACATCTCCTGACCATGCTCGTCGAACATTCTCTTCATGCTCAGCAGATTGTGCAGTTTGTCGGCACAATAAACATACTTGGCTTCCACGGGCGCTGTGCTGACCGCCAGCAACAATCGCCTTTTACGAATTTCCCAAACCGCGGATTTATCATGCTCAGTGACGATATCAACCCATTCGGCCACGCGACTGCCGAAATCCTGCTCGATCAGTTTCAGCGTCACAAAACTGTCCTCAACACTATCATGAAGCAAGCCCGTAATGATGACATCCTCATCGCAGGCCTGCTCGTGAAGAATGAAACCCACAGCCAACGGATGAACAATATAGGGTACATCGCCCGACTTGCGCCGCTGACCCTCATGCGCGCGCGCGGCAAGTGCCAGGGCCTGTTCGATTTTAAACGACCTAAGGAGATTCAATGTCATGAGTGAAATCTGTATGAACGGCTAACCTATTAAATTTATTTGATAAAGATAACAATAAATAATGAAAATTCCAAACGAAGAGAAATCCAGGATATCCCCCCAAATTTTGCAGAAAGACCAAGAAGAGTTCTCCCCCACTTGAGACGGCGGCAGTAACAGCTCTCTTACCGACCCCGGGGTCGGTCAAACAAACATAAGAACATTTCACTCCTACGGAGTTCCGACTTTTGGGTATTGATTTGCTATAAACATTCCATCCCTACGGGATTGGAAAGAGATAACGTCAGGTTGATTAAAAATCGCCATGAATTCCTTTCAACTTGATTTGTGAGTTCGGCAGAACTTGCCCACTCCGTCAGGAGTGGAATGTTTATAACCGGACAAAAATAAAGCCGAGAAACTCCGTAGGAGTGACATGTCCGTGTCCGGCGCCCGGATGAACCAAAGCTTATGGAGTGAGCCGCTTCTCCTCCTTGAAAAAGCTGTTCATTCAAATCATTATTTAATGCCGGTTAAAAAACTCTTGTTTTAAACCAAATAGTTTTGTTTCTTCCACTGCATAAACAATAGGAATCCTTATGACCGATCATCATCTCCGCCCTCCGTTTCAACCATCGGTTCTTCACCGCTGGTCCATTCTGATATTGATCAGCATGTCCATGTTCGCGAGTTATTATTTTTATGATGCCTTGTCACCCTTAAAAAGCCTCATTCAGGAAAAACTGCTGTGGACATCGACTGATTATGGTTTTTTCATGTCCACCTACAGCATATCCAATGTTTTCCTGCTGATGGCGGTCATCGGCGGGATCATCCTCGATAAGCTGGGGATTAGAATCACCGGGTTTGCGTTCTCGGCGTTCATGGTGCTGGGCGCCGCGTTGACGGCTTATGGCGCCGGCAGCTTGTTTCTCAACGGTGGCCCAGGTTATCGGCTGATGTCCTCCTTTTTGCCCGGCATCTCCCCTTCTCTGAAAATGATGTCACTGGGATTCTTCTTCTTCGGATTGGGAGCAGAAACCAGTTCGGTGGTCTTTTCAAAAGCCATTGTCAAATGGTTCAGCGGCAAGGAATTGGCGCTGGCATTGGGAATGAATTTGGCCTTTGGACGATTGGGACAGGCAGCCGCCATGATCCTCTCCCCCAACCTCGCCTCACCCGTCGCCGGCTGGACGAAACTGAATCCAACGGGCGACTGGACGATCGCCATTTGGTTCGGAGCTCTGCTCTTATTCATCGGATTGCTGACATTTGCCTTCTACATGATATTTGACCGTAAGCTGGATAATCTCATCAGCAGCACTCACCCTCCTGATGATGCTGAAGTTTTCCGAATAGCGGATTTGGGGAAAATCATCACCAATAAATCGTTTATATTCATCACCCTGCTCTGCGTGACATTTTACAGCGCCGTTTTTCCATTTCTCAAATATGCCCCGGACCTGCTGGCCAATAAATTCACCATGGGCAGCAAACAGGCCGGACTGATCGTTTCGATTCTGCCCTTCGGCACCATCTTATTTACTCCCCTGTTCGGCACCATCACGGATCGCAAGGGGAAAAGTGCATCGCTGATGATCTACGGCTCGATTCTTTTGGTCATTGTTCATCTGATGTTCGCATTCACATCGATTAATCCATATTTCCCCATGTTCCTTTTAGGCGTCTCATTTTCGTTGATCCCTGCAGCAATGTGGCCGTCAGTGACCAAATTGGTGCCGTCTCAGCGACTCGGTTCTGCCTATGGACTCATGTTTTCGATTCAGAATATCGGCCTCTGGGCATTTCCCCTCCTCATCGGCAAAGTTCTGGACATCTCCAATCCCGGCGTCACGGCAGAAGCGATCAGGGAAGGTCGGGCTGTCTATAATTATACCAATCCCCTGATCATGCTGGCATTCTTGGGCGTTCTGGGTGTGGTTTTCGCTGTTCTGCTCAAGCGGGAGGACAAGGTCTCCGGCTTTGGGCTGGAAATGCCGAATAAACAGTGAGTGTGCTGGATACAACCGCCGTTATCGAGGCGCTGCTGCAGATCATTCCGCGCTGTCGAAAAATCGGAATAACGGATATTTTTTGGGGAAAGCAACGCTGTTATTGAGCCAAAGGACGCTTCTTAAATTAATGTATTGCCGTCTATTCAATGGTCATGATTAGGAAACAATAATCAGTTGCTTCCTTTGGGATTTCTTGGCGCTCTTTGCGTCTTTGCGTGATCTTTCTTGCTCACCTGATCACTTGAAGATTTGCTTTCCCCCGCTTCCATAATCGGCTCTTCGCCCTCTTTCAGCCTCTCCAAAGCAAATTGATAGGATTCCGGAGTATCGATATCAATCCAAAACTCTGACTTTTTCAGCTTAACAGCCGCCATATTATTCATTTCGATCAGCCCGGTCACCGCGGCGCTGATCGATTCCTGTCCCTCATCGAGCTGCTTTTTCATCGCGCGAAAGAATTTTTTATTCAGACGAAAGATACCGCAATCAATGGCGTTATAATAAATTAATTCTTTGCCGATGGCGACGATTTTTTTCTTTTTCACTTCCACTTTGGTCGCGTCATCAATGTCGAATACCTTCTCCACCTGCTTGTCCACCAGCAGCAGATTCTTTCGTTTCCCCGATTTGACGAGCCGTTTGATGGCTTGAGGGCTCACGATATGATCGCACATGGAAAGAATAAACGGCTCATTGCCGACCGCCTGCTTCACCGCATAGACCGAAAGCCCATTTCCTCGGCGCCATTCAGGATTTTCCACAAATTGAATGGGCAAGCCAAAGGATTTATGGCTTTTTATGTACTCAATGATCCGCTCTTTCTCCCAACCAATGACCAAAATGATCTCGGAAATGCCGCTCTTTTTGAGATTTTGAATGATGGTGGACAAGATCGTCTTTTTCCCATAGGGCAACAGGGTTTTCGGCGTTTTATCTGTTTTTTTCCACAAGCGGCTGCTCTGTCCTGCCGCAATAATGACTGCTTTCATGGCTCACTCCATAGTGGGGACATTTTCATGCCCGCCTTGATGAAATAACGATTCCATTTTTTCAACAAATCGCTGCGCTGCTTTGCCGTCCAATTGATAGAACAAAGCATCTCGATAAGCATCCGCTCGCTGTTTCATCTCTTCGGAGGGATGCAGTGCCAGATGCACGGCTTCTTGGATGTGCCGAGGTTCGCTGATATGAGGAAAAGCACCCTCTAAAAAGGTGCGATTGTCTATTTCCAGCAACGGTTCACCGTCAGAATGGTTCAGCCGATCGCAGGGGAGATCATAGACAATGCCGAATTTCCGCAGCGCCAAAAAATCAAAAACCGTACTCGATGCTTCGCTGATGAGTGTATCAGCGACGGCATAGTAAGGGACAATATTATATTCACTGAACGGCAGCAGCACCGCATGAGGATACTTTTTCACTCGCCGTTCATAAATACGATGTTGACGATGAGGGGCATATTTCCCCATCCAGCTGTACGGATGAAGCTTGATGATCAGATTATACTCGCGGGTCTGTTCAAAAATCTCATCTTTTACCTCATAGAGACAGGTCGGCTTGTAGGTGGGCGCGAATAAAACGCTCTTTTTCACAGGGTCAAGTCCCCATCGCCTGAGCAGCGAATCTCGATCATCGAATCGACCCTGAAAATAATAATCGAGCTTGGGCAAACCAATGAGATGAACTTCATTTTTGCCTATGCGTCCGGATCGTGCGAGTGCCTCGACCCGATGACGGCCTTCGACAAATATCTGATATTTGTCATGGGGAACGCGCGCCAGATTACGATAGAGGATCGTTTTGATGCCGGTGCCGTGATTCAAAAAGCAAAGCATGGCGACGCCATAATCGGCAGAGTTCCGCAGGGTATCGCCCGCAATGACAATGTCAAAGCCTCTTGTCTCCCGCGTAAAGCGATAACCCTGTTGTTCCCATTCGGAGATGATGTGGGCCCGATAGGGAAAGTCAAAAAAGAATCGCCGCTTCTTCTCCATATCAAGCGAAAACCAGACGTCATATTGCGGATTGTCAAGCAGCAATTCGATCACCGGATCAAAAGCGGCTTTATGATAGACATATCCGATTTTAAAAAGTAATTTTATCTTTTTCGACACACCAACTCCCGCGAAAATCTAGATATCAATCCAACAACGATCCGTTATGTGCACCTGGTGATTTATCAGGGCAAAGCTGAGGTTATTTCCGCAAGCTCGACTCCCAACAACGCCCGCGCAATCGGAGACAATTGTTCCGGAGATGCCTGAAGATGCAGCGTTGTATGGGTGTGCTCCATCGATTCCTCAGGCGCCAAGGCAGCGGCAGGAGAAGACGTTTCCAATTCATAAAAGGGGCCCATTGGTTTGGCGCCCGGGGAGGCCGGTCCGTCATTATAGCTGTTGACCGCATCACCCGCGTAAGGATTTTCCTGGATTTCCCACATCGAGTTCACATAATCAAACGCCTGCTCAGGCTTTGAAAAAGTCACCAGGGTTAAAACGTGGTTGAGAGCGTCATAGCTCCCCAACACTTTTTTGGCGCGCTGGGGAGAAATACCGATTTTGCTTCGATATTGCCCATCACCGCTGAAAAATAATACACTGTCTCTCAGGGCCAGCCGATCCGCCGGCACTTTGCCGAAATAGGCATCATTGACTTTCGGACCTAATTCCTGCTCCGATCCGGCGCGAAAGGGTATAACAATGGTGGTCGAGGGTGAGGGCAGATACATTCCCAGAATCCAGATCGACAAAAGTCCGCTCTCTTTGACCCAGCTTTTCGGGCCGATATTCTTGATGACATTCTGCGACTCGAACGCGACGGCCTGAAGCTGCGGCGGAAACCTATAATTGAAACGGTCGCCGACATCCTGCAAATCCAGCAGCCGCACTGTGCGATCCAACAACAGCGTAAATATCGTGTTTGAGTAATTCAGCAGCGACATTTCTTTTTGAAAATGCACTGATCGATCGTTTTGTTCAACCACCGCATAGGCGCCTTCATTGATCGGTTCCGGCGTCCACCAATGGTCCAGGTCGAACGGCTCACCGGGCTTGAAAAAGATTGAGAATTGACCGCCCTCGGGACCCAGCCAGAAACGGTCTTCACCGCCAAAGGCGTTGATGTGTTTATTGTTTTCACCCGAAGCGATGAGTTCGCGATTCATCCAGCCGAAGCTCAGACCGTCGGCTCCGGCAGCGGTGCTGGTCATCACTCGTCCCTGCAGGCCGGGAATGACAGCGATTTGCGCCTGGGCATTTTGATTTGACAACAAAATGACATCCATGTACTTTTGTAGAAAAGCCACATCATCCTTAAACATGATTCCATTCACCTTTTGTTTATGTACACAATTTGCGAAAAGCAGAACAGCTGTCAGGACAATCGGGATTTTTTTCATAATGTCTCCGTTCTAATTTTCAAACATCGGATAGCTCCCGGGCGCCAGAACAGGAACCGGTTCGTAAGGATTCTTTGCCATTGTTTTGATATACTGGATCACTGGATCATCAGCCAGCTTATCGACGGTTGTCTGCAGGGGTAAAAGCGACATCAAACCGCGAGAACGCGGGATCTCGAGAATCTCGATCTCTTCATCGTCGGCGATGCCGGCATCTTTTCTGGCAAAATCGAGCGCCATCATCATCCCGCCGATGTCATCCACCAAACCCGCCTTCCGACCATCAACGCCGGCGTAAAATCGCCCCTGGCCGACTTTATCGACATCTTCCTTGGTCATCTTTCGCCCTTCCGCGACCCGCGTGACAAAATCATCATAATGAGCGCGAATCCAAATTTCAATCTTGGCGCGTTCATCCT
>RPQV01000053.1 GCA_003818595.1 Calditrichota bacterium | reverse complement strand
GAGGATAACAGGGATATTGGTCTTTGTCAGGAAACAGGGCAGTCATTCTGTTAATATCGGCAGAATTTTAGACATGTGATGTACAGGAGGCACAAATGACCGGCATGAATCGCAGAACGTTTATGAAATCCATCGCAGCGGCCAGTTTGATCAGCACGATGGGACGAAACGCCAAATCAGGCACCAGGATGAATACAGGCTTTTTCGGTGTGCATCCCTTTATTGAAGAGAATCCGGATGCTGTATTCATCATGCGAACCTCCGTTGGTGATAAATATAACTATGCAGCCAAAAAAGATGCCGGCTATCTCTTTGCCCAATCGGTATTTATTGCCAAAGGAGCAGGCGATCTGCATGCCTTTCCTGTGAGCAGACTCATCGCCATGAAGCCCAATCTCACCAGCTACACTCAAAACAAACCGGTTGATATCAAGATGGGCATTGTCACCGATCCTGACTTTATGGAAGGCCTCATCGAAGGCATGAAAACCTTGGGACTCTCCGGCAGCCAATTTTACATGCGCGAAGTCAACGGCGAAGAACTGGTGGACGATAACGGCTATGCCGCAATGGCGGACCGTACCGGCGCTGATCTGCTGGTGAAAGGCACCGTAGCGGCTCAAATCAAGCCCAGCCTGGTTGTCTGGAAAGACAATCCCGATGGCACCTATTTTACCAAAATACCATACCTCTGGCCGATTAACGCGCCGGACACTTTTCTCATCAACATCGCCAAGTTCAAAGCGCATGGGATGGGTCTGACGTTGACCGCGAAAAACCTGCAGGGAACGATCGTGAGAAATTATCAGGCTCATTGCACTTCATACACGGATCACCTGGACATGGATTCGAACCACCGTAATCCGAAAGCCAAAGATGTCATCAAGCAGAATTACCTGCGCCACAAGGCCGCCGGCATACCCCGCTGGGACAAGCCCGGCACCGACTTTAACTGCGGACACGGCATGGAAGCCTGGGCGTCGCGCTGCCTCGACAACAACACAGTCACCAAACCGGAACTGCATATCATTGAAGGCATCTACGGGCATGACGGCAACTTTACCAGCGGTCCACATGACGGCAAACCCAAAGATTTTATGGCCAATATCATTGTTTTCGGTAAAAATCCATTTCATGTCGACTCGATCGGCCACTGGCTGGGCGGACATGAACCAGGCAATTTCGGTCTGCTGCACATGGCTCTCGAAAAGGGCATGTCGACGCTGCTCAATCCAGCCGATATTCCTGTCTACGCTTGGAACACCGACGGCAGTGCAATCCTGACTCCGTTTAATCAGTTTCCGCAGACGCCGCTGCTCACCTATTATCTGCAGCGCAATTATGACGGACAAAATGAACCCTATTGGCATCTGTGCGACGAACCCTATCAATACGCCCCGGCAGCCGTCAAACATGATCGATCCACTCCATCGACGTTCGAACTGGCGCAAAATTATCCCAATCCCTTCAACGCCAACACAACCATACGTTTTACCCTGCCGCGGGCCGGCGATGTTCGTCTTGAGATTTTCAATGCGTATGGACAACGAGTGGATGTCGCGACGGAAGGCCGTTTCGGCGCCGGTTCACATCACGTGCTGTGGCGGGCAAATGGTTTCCCGACAGGAACATATATCTACCGCTGTTTTTGCAACGGCTATGTCGAAACGGGAAAGATGGTTTTGGTAAAATAAAGATATTCGGTATCCAGGAGAGAATCCCCGGAGCTAATGGGTCATTTGTTTCTTGTATTGTTCAATTCGCGCTGCAATTTGCTGACTCATCACTGACTTTTGCCTGGATTGCGCAATGGCCAGCGCGCGCTGGTCGATTTCAATGGCTTTCGCGTAATTGCCGCATTCAGCATTCGCGGCTGCCAGCAATCCCAGGGGAAGCTCTGCCTGATAATCGGTCAGCGCACACGCTTTTTCAGCCAATTCCACCGCCCGTTTTCCGTTGCGTAGTCCGGGATCAGAGCTCGTCGCCAAAATAGATGCCAATCCAACGAGTCCCGGCAGGGCGTCGTTCTTGAGCGACAGTGCACGATTGTACCAGGTGACAGCCTTTTGCTCCTCGCCCCTTTTTGCCAAATTCGCGGCAAGATTGCACATCGGTTCTGGATTTCTCGGATCCAGGCGAATGGCGTTCTTATATAACGTATTGGCTTGGTCAATTCGATCATATTTGGTGAAAAGATTCCCGAGCAGAAAACTGGAATTCTCTTTTTCCAGTCGTTCCGCTTCAGCTGCGTATTTCCAAGCCTGCCGGTCATCTCCCTGCATCAGCAATAGTTCGATCATGCAAAAATAGCCCTTGAAGCTGAGAGGGTATAGTGTGACAAAATTCTTATAGTGATTGATTGCTTCAGAATATTTTTGCTGCCTTTCCTTCGCCTGCCCCAGAACAAAGTGAGTCTTGGGAAAATCGGGGTCAAGTCTGGCGGCTCTATTCAAGTGGGTAACCGCTTCCGGCAACTTGCCCTGTAAACACAGCGCTTCGCCCAATTGAAAATAGGCGCCGGCGCTTGTGGAATCCAGTTGAATCGCTCTTTTGCCGTAATGCTCGGCTTGACTCAGTTTGTTTTGCGCCGTGCACACCAGGGCCAGCTGAATGTGGGCATCAAGGTTATTTTCATTGAGCTTCAACGCTTTTTGATATCGGTTTTCCGCAAGTACAAAATCTTTGCTGATCAGCGCCTCATTGCCGGCGCGAACATAAGAATGATCGGTGAGAAAATCTTTATCAATTTGCCGGATTGCCCCCGCTTCGACGTTCACAAATTCGGGGATGTTGGCTGCCATTGTTGGATTCGTAAACTGTCTCAGCAGCACAGGGGGCGAACTCTCCCCTTGAGCATCAATGTGTGTCAGGAAGAGCTGCGTGTACGAGGAATTTTGTTTCGATGAAAAAACCAGCCATTTGCTGTTGGGAGACCAGCTGTGCCATGAATTCATGCGGCTGGTGTTGCAGCGCATGCGCCTGGCCTCACCACCTTCTGCCGGAATGATATAGAGCTCGCTGTCCGGCTGCAGAAGCATGTAGCTCTTGGCCCTGCAGAAGACAATCCATTTTCCGTCAGGCGAATACTTGGCGAAAAAATTGCTCATGCCATTGAATGAGGCCCCTTTGATCGGTTCCGCCACTCCCCCTTTGCCTTGATTGAAGGGAATCCGATAGAGATCGTACACAAATTCCTTTTCCCCATTAAGGAATTCCCCGCACTCTTCCGCAGTTAACAAAACCTTATCTTGATTGCTCAAATTCTTCAGCTGATACGCTTGACTGCGGGCAAATACAATAGTTTTGCCGTCAGGGCTCCAAACGGCGTTGCTTTGTACAAATTCCGGATTGTTCGCACCGGGAAGGGCGTGAAACTCTTTGCTCTCACTGTCATAATAGGCGAGGATGCCTTTGATCGGGAAAAAAAGCTGGGAAAAAGCAAGCTCCGGTTTTGCGACAAAGACAGAACGATCTTTGACCGTGCTGACGACGTACCGTCCATCAGATGAAACTTGGGACAATAGACCAAATGTGCTGACCTTGTCTTTGCGTTTATAGTCACTCCATGTGATAATATTTACTTCAGAAAGAGATATCGTCTGTTGTACTGGCGTAAAGGCGTATGAACCCTTGTCGTTGGCATAATCGACATCCAAGCCCATCATGCCGCCGTCGCCCGAAAACGAATGACAGTTGCCGCAAACCGGCATATTTTCAAGGACGATGGGAGGTTGTTCCACGTCCGACACGCTGCCGAAACGCCAGAGAATTTTGGTAGGATCTTTGACGGCGTTTTCAAACGGCAGATTCACTTCGCGGTAAAAGAGAGGCGCGCCGACCGAGTCTTTTGAGGTGGTGAACGAAAAAACGCCTTTTGAGTGAATATTTTTCTCATGACGGGCCTCGTATCCGACGATCGAGACATGCACCGACCTCTCCAAGGAGCGAGTCTTGATTTCCTGCCATACGGCGTCATCCGGTGTCCATTCCCGCGTTTGCGTGATTGCATCGAGACAGGGTTTATCGTCTTGAAAATCCAAATGGATCAGCCAGGCATTCGCTGCTTCGGAAGGATCACTCCATTGAAACGTCGGGGCGATGATCTCCGGCGGGAAGAGCGTTTCATTTTGCGGATAGACCATGAAAATGGGGGCGTAATTTTTACCTTGAACAATCGACGCCAAAATCTTTTCGCCATTCGCTGATTTTTCTTTGGAGCAAAAAGAGAAAGCCGCCAAAACAATGACGGCCGTCAGGAGCGTTCCCACCCGTGCTGCTGTAAATCGATTCATCATGCTGTCTCAAGCTAATCGGCAACTGTTTGAGGTAAACCTCGATCTTTATGAATGGAGAGAGGACAACCAGACACCTGCGAAAGTTGACTGGCGCCTTGAGAGGCGCCGGCCAACCGATTTCCTTATTTGAGCAGCGTCATTTTGACGGTTTGCTTTACATTATGTTGTTCCAGCACTGAGAGATATACCCCACTGGGCAAGTCAGACATATCAACTGTCATCGACTGAGCGCCCAAGGTGCGATATTCCTGATTGAGGATATTGCGTACCACTTCGCCGCGGGCATTATAGATGGCGAGCGACGTCTTTCCGTCCCTTGACAGATCAAAGGTGATTGTGGTGGTCGGATTGAACGGATTGGGATAATTCTGGTGCAGCGTGAATGAACTGGGAACTGATTCTTTCTCTTCCACACCGGTATAATTGACCCACAGCCAATCCAATTCCGCAAAGATGCTCTTGCCGACGATTTTCGCGCCGTGCCAATCATCGCCGTTGGTGTGAGCTGGACCACCCCAGGCGCCGGCGACATCTTCGATATAGCCGTCAAAGTCGTATTCCACATATTCGTCGACATCCCAGCAGCTCGCATTAAAAGGAATGACGCCGTCGAGAAGTTCGACAAAATTGAATGTTCTGCCGTTGGCATCGATATCAGCGATATCGGACAATTTTAATTTCCCTTCATAGACATAGCCGTCGCCGCCCGGCCACAATTTGCCGGCGATGGTCGAGTTTTCAGTGGCCAACGATTGGTTCAAAGGACCCCAGTTCCAGATTCTGACCGTGTCCTCCACTGAATCCCATGCCAGAGAAATCTGCATTTCCAGGGTATCGACGGTGTCGGTGGTATAACCGGCAGTACCCGGATGAGGCACGCTGTCGAAATCGCCCTGATCATAGTTGCCGATGTACAATTCCATGACATCATTTCGCCAGCCGTTCGTTCCCGTGCCGACGATAACCGACGGGACATCATCCCTGATGTCCGCAGCAAAATAGAGATATTCTTCATCCCACATCAGCATTTGCCTGCCGGACAAATCGACATTATCATCAGGCCAAAAGCCGCGGCAGCGGGCGGTCTCTTTGAAGGCGGTCTGGTTGTAATCAAAATTGAACGCATACCCCCAATCACTCAAATCGCCGTCGAGCGTCACCACCCCAGGTGCTTTCTGAATGTAGGGCTGGCTTGTCGGCACAAAAGCGCCGTCCGGGCGGACGCCGCGGAGTTCCGTCGACTGATAACCAGGGCCAATACCGCTCGGCGGATTATGATCACCTGAAGACGCTGAATAGCCGTCAAAATCATATTCGACATACTCGTCAACGTCATACAAGGTGGTGGCCAAGGGGATGTGCATGCCTTCCTGAAACGCGAAAACATTGCCTTTGCGGGACTCTATTTCAGTCAAATCAATTTTGCCTTCGATAAAGTACCCTTCGCTATTGTCCCACAGCTTGCCCACCATCACGGTGTTCTCCGACTCGATGCTGCGATTATAGGTATGGAATTCAAAGATTTCAGTGGTGTCTTCCGCAGCATCCCATTGCAGCGAAATCTGGCAGGCCCATTTGCCGTCATCCGTATCCGGCCAAAGCTTGGAGGCGCCATCGACATAATCCGGCCACGGTTTTTTCGGACCGATATCCCAGTTGCCGATATAGAGTTCAAAACAGTCGGCGCGCCATCCGGGACCGGGGATCACTCCCGGAACATCGTCCATGACACTGCCGGCGAAATAAAGGTACTGTTCGTCCCACATGAGCATCAGATAGCCCGACTTGTCGACATCGCTCTCCGGAAACCAACTGCGGCAGCGGGCGGTTTCGGGCATGGATTCTTGATTGTGATCCCAATGAAAGTTGTAATTCCATTCATCCAGTACTCCGTCGACAGTGATCGGTGCGTTCGCCTTCCAAATGTAGGGTTTGTAATATGGACCCTGGGCAAACAACAGGCTGCTGAAAATGAACAGGGTCAAAACGAGAGTAAGTATTTTTCCCATAATCTTTCTCCTTTGGGTTTGGGATTATGCATGGAACGTTC
The DNA here is from genome assembly GCA_003818595.1 of Calditrichota bacterium. GTDB lineage: Bacteria > Zhuqueibacterota > Zhuqueibacteria > Residuimicrobiales > Krinioviventaceae > Fontimicrobium. Next base: position 5,470 of record RPQV01000053.1, on the reverse strand, counting down.
TTGCGTTTATGATGAGGTGTTGCGACGTTTCCCGATATCCTCCTTTCCGGCACGTCGGCCATTTGTTGAAATCAGAAATAACGCATAAACCGTTCTGCGCGTTGATTTCGCTGGTGTCTTCCTACTGCTTCATTATATGATATTCTGAATTGTAAAGCAAGCGCCTTTTGCTTTTTTCAGCGGCTGCAAGCCTTATTTTTACAAATTGTCAGCCCATATTTTCAAACAGGGTGCACGAGAAATGAAATCAAACTCATTCTGCCAGCACCATTTTCCGCACTTGTTTATGGCCTCCTGCTTCCAAACAACAAAAGTAAACTCCCGACGGTGCATTCCCTGGATTCCATGTTGTCTTGTAAATACCGGGTTGCTTCAAGCCGCTGTCCAACAACACAATCCGCCTGCCGAGCGTATCATAAACACTCACATTTACATTCATAGGATGATCGATACCATATTCGATGGTTGTCGCCGAATTAAAAGGATTGGGATAATTTTGTTCCAAGCGGAGAAATGCGGGGGTAGATTTGCTCTGTGACGCAATACCTGCCGCATCGCTGAATGTCAATACCCCAAAATAGAACGGCTTGTGAAACGCCGGAGTGGGATAATCGATTTTTGCCCAAGTCAGCCAGTGCGGATGAGAGCACTGATCCGCACATTTGTTCAAGTTGGCTCGCCATTTCACACCTGGGGCCGGTCTGGTGATGTTGATATAGTTTTCTAAAATAGAAATGGGCATACGATACTCAACGTACCACGTCGTCGGCTCTGTCATTTCCGGATTGACAATTTTGGGCAGAGAATGAGCGATGGTGATTTTATCGAAATCGCTGCGGGCAATCTGGATGACATTTTCACCCGGCGAAGTTTGAAATTGAAAATAAACCGTGCCGCCGCAGTTCATTTCCAAGTTAAAATACCCTTTGCCGCTGTCCTCATCCGGGGTGAAAAAAAATTCCACGCAGCTGTCTTCCCAGACTCGGCCGAGATAATCCTTCGCTCTGGCAATGACGTATTGGTCTTCCACCTTGAAAATGACATAAATCGCTTCGTCATCATAGGCGACTTTGGCATACACCTTGGGCATGTGCTTGGGCTTGGCGCCCATGTAATGCGACAATGTCAATTCCTGGATTGAATTCCACGGCGCCTTGTCCCAAACCGCATTGATTTCCACCGGCTGCTGGAGTTTGACCACAGTGTATTCGCTGTCCTCATAGCTGCCCGCAAAAACAGCGGCAACCGCTAATAAAAGAATCAAGATAAGATAGTCTTCCATCCATCATCACCTTTCTTTTTGCCCTGATAAATTTGCTCACCTGAGAAGCGTCATTTTGTTAATCCCGGTAATATTTCCCTCCTGACTCATCATCTCCAATCGGCAAAAATAAATACCGCTGCACACCGGCACATTCTCAAGATTTCGACCATTCCAAGTTATCCGATGATGGCCGGCGTCCTGTATTTTCTCGACCAGCGGACAAATCAATTGACCATTGATATTGCAGACTGTCAACCGCACCCGTGAACGTTTTGACAGATGATACTCTATGATAGTCTCCTGATTAAAGGGATTGGGATAATTTTGCTGCAATCGAAAATCAAATCGTTCCTCCAGGCCGCCGACGTCAGTTTCACTGTTTTGTTTCAAGGAAACATTGTCAATGAATACATCGGCATCCGAAGAGCCGGCATTAAAAATCACAACAGCCTTGAAATCAGTTAAATTCGGCCTGAACGGATACGCAAAGTGTTTCATTCCAGTGCTCAACCATGTCGGCCCAATTTTGCCATAGTTCACGCCGGCATCATTTTCATCGGTCACATAGGCTTCAATCAACCGCCCGCTGTCAGCGCGCGCATCAAACTCAAAGAGATACTCCTGGCCTTTAAGCAACTTCATTTGACCCTGAGACAGCTGAATATGATGAAACTCGCTCCCTCCCTTGGCAATGGCAAAATGGAATTGCTGTTCGCCGTTGACGCCGGCGCTGGATTGAGCACTGTCATCATTCACCATAACCTTCCAAAAGTCCAAGCCGTCTGAGAAATCGGCGTTCAGCACCATGTTTTCTTCCGGCATGGTACTATTGACAAAAACCGTTTCCTCATTCGAGAAGGGACTTTCACCTCCGGCAGTGTCGACAGCGGTGACTCTGAAATAATAGTTCCTCTTGTTGGTCAAACCGAATAGAGTTTTCTGACTCTGCCTGCTGGTATCAACCACCGTGGTTGGCTGCGGTCGTTCATCCGCATAAATTTTATAATACTGAATATCCCGGTCACCAAACTTGTTGAATAAAAGGGTGACGTGATCATCATAAGGTTCTGCCATCAAATACGGTTTTCGAGCCTCACCCTGCCAGTCGAATCGGAAAATACGATAGCAATTGATTTGATCCGGGAATTCCATTTCGAAAACCTTTTTCCCCTCCGGCGTCACTTCGGTTGGTTTTGGAAATTCACGACGCGACCAATTGATCAGCGTGTTGCCGTTCGGGAGTCTCTGCGCATTCCCCATCCAGGAAGAGTATTTATCAGGCGTATCGCGGAATTGCCATACCAGGGTTGCCGTCATCTTGTCTGTATCCAACTCGTATTCAACCGCCCTGGAGACAGGAGGTTGATGCAGATTGCCGTTGTCGAACAATAAATATCGCCCGTTTCCGAGTGCATGGACATCATGTTGGCCGGAAAAACCGGCGAGGGGATCGTTGATAAATGTGAATTGATTGTGGGCGCCTCCCAATCGCCAGATGATTTCTCCTGTTTGACGATTAATTTTGGTGATCTCACTGAGGTGCCGGCTGGAGAGGAGAATGTGTCCATCTTGATCAATATCAAGGGCATTCATGTGCGGAAATCGAATGGCGGGAAGATAGATGTTCTCTATCTCCAAATCAGTGATATCGAAATGATCCCAGGCGCGCCACAAGAAAATCATCTCGCCCGTTGCTGTGAATTCCTGAATCGCACTTTCTCGTACGATCGCATCGGTATTTCCTCCTGGAAACAAACCCGACAGATCGACCCTTTCTTCTCGAGTACCCAACAGCAGATAATTGCCCCCATCGAGCAGTTTTAATTCATGATAATCTGTTTCATAACCGCCATCGGCATAAAAAGAATCGACCTCGGTTAAGGTGTGATCCAAGGCGATGAATCCGCTGCCGAAAGAACGGCCTTCCTCTTTCTGAACGAACATGGTGATCCACGAGTTATCCTGAAGTTTCAAGTCGTAACGCGGATAGGGTGTATTGAGATACCAGCAGGGATAGCCATCCGGGTCAAAAATGATCGCCCAATTGTTTTTTTCGATGGTGCTGAGAAAAAGGTGACCTCGAAAAGGTTCTTCTGCAACCGTGACTTTAAACTCGGGGAAATTGGCGGGCACAGAAACACCGTTCGGAAATATTTTAGCCGCGACTCGTGAGGTAGAGCCGTTAGACCCTGATGCCGAGGAAAAAGCAGCAGGCGCACTCTTCTGCTCACTTTTTTCTGCCCCTCTTGACAAATCATTGGAAATGGTCAACTCGAATTCAATAGGCTTCGCGCCTGCTTTAACCTCAGGCTCGAATTGCGGCCTGATATTGACTGTGACCTTTTCTCCTGGAGAAAACGGCAGGTCGGGCCTGCAGATGACGGTTTGATGATCCGAAGCAGTAGAAATGCGGCACGTGTATCGCCCGCTTTTACTGCCCTGCATGATCACGCAGGAATTCAGATTGATGATTTGAGAGGGTTTTTCGCTGCGCAGACGAAATAAAATGGTTGCGTGGGGAGAGACATGCGAAGCATTCGGCAAGGGTGAAATGTATTGATAACCTGCCGGCAGACGACCATAAACCATCGGATGCCCATTCAGCACAACCTGCATCAGGAAGAAAGAATAGAGCTTCCTGCGCCGAAATCCGATCACTCGATATTTTTTCAGCAATCTGATCATCATTTGTCAGCATTTTACAAGCAAGATTGCAGCAACTCGATACAGGGATTTAAAACCCTTTCAATGTCGCGCGCATCCTTGATGTTGATGCTTTGCTGCTGAAGATACTCACTTTTTTTATAAAGACCAAAGGATGAATCTGCCACTGAAAAAAAAGTCATTGTGAGTATCAATTTTTGAAGAAATTTATTTCTGAAAGAAACGGTAGAGTTTCTCAGAAACAGGCGCGGCAATCTCTCTGAAAAGAGCAATTTCTATTACAGAAAATCGCCGCGCAGCCTGTCAGACGGCTAAAACAGGCGCCATTTACAGATTTTTCTTCTTGCAAAATCAAACTTTTTATGTATCTTATTATAAAGGCGTGAAAAACAGGACCGCACAACACGACAAGCCAGAACTTCTTACGGGGATTCGCCCGTTTTCCCTGCCGCGACTAGCGCCGTTTATTTCAACATTGACATCTTGACATTTCTGTGTCTCCATCGGCAGCGCCATTCGATCGAGCGCCGATTGGGCATCATTTCCGACCCGGTCGAATATTCGCCGCAGATGTGAATTTAATCAACGCAGGGCATCTCCTCTCAACCGTTCTCATCAGGAACAGACGGTAGTATGGATCTTCGTAAAGCTGTTGTTTGGCTTCTCATCACCGCTCATGTCAATTTGATTGTCGGCTGCTATACTCAGCACAAACAGCCGCAAGAAAAATCAGCTCCCGTTCAGGTATACGACGAACCGCGCAGCAGCACGCAAAAATACAAATCCGATCCCCCGTTCTATTCGCCGCCGCAACAAAAAAAAGCACCGCAGCGAAAAAACCAACACCAAATCGATGGACCGCAATTCCCCGACAAAAACATCTATTACCGGGTCCAGGACACCCGATCCGTTTTTCATATCGATATTGATCCGCTTAAAAAGAGCATAGCTTTTCAGGACCGCACCGAAGATTCGTCATTGAGCACAACCAGCGCCTCGACCCCGGCAGCAGCGCACGATTCCATTTCCATCAATATTTCCAATTTTCAGGTCGATTTACAGCAGAAAACCTGCAGCTTCGACGTCTCCCTCGCCAACACCTCCTTTGATCCCTTTTTCACGCCCATCAAGGCGGTCGTCCAGCACCTGCGTCCCGGACCGCCCGACATCACACTCATCAATGCCGACGGTGGCGGAAACGGCTATGGCGCCTGGTTTGATTATTCCAAGTCCATTTCTCACGAGGTGATGTTGAGTGTGAACGAGACCACGGCGCCGCGCACCTGGAAGTTTTTTAATCCCAAAATGAAAATGTTCAGCTTTATCCTGCGCGTGGAGGCGCAACGGGACACCGAGCCGCCGAACGTGGCGGTCGGCGCGGATGTGCCGCGCGTGCAGCTCGGCGATAGCACTCAGATCATCTTTTCCGCGGTCGACAATTACGGCATCGAGCTGTCGCAGCTCACCATCGACGATGCCGTCATTGGTATAAATCATAATGCTTTCCATTATTTTATGCCGCCTGATACTGGGTCATACGAG
>RPQV01000052.1 GCA_003818595.1 Calditrichota bacterium | reverse complement strand
TCGATGATGAGCATGCAATGGTGAGAATCGATATGTCTGAATATATGGAGCGTCATGCGGTCTCGCGATTAATTGGTGCACCTCCAGGGTATGTGGGGTATGAAGAGGGCGGACAATTGACTGAAGCTGTGCGGCGGCGACCTTATTCGGTCATCTTGATGGATGAGATCGAAAAAGCTCATCCGGAGGTTTTTAATATTCTCCTGCAGCTTCTGGATGACGGTCGGTTGACAGACAATCAGGGTCGAACGGTGAATTTTAACAACACCCTCGTGATCATGACCTCGAATATCGGAGGGCAATATATTATGGAGCAGTCGCAGCGGATCGATGAGGAAAATCATGTCCGCATTCACGAAGAAATCACGCAGCATGTCAGAACCGCGTTGAAGCAGCATTTCAGACCCGAGTTTTTAAATCGTGTGGATGATCTGATCGTGTTTCATGCATTGGGGCGGGAAGAATTGAAACAAATAGTCAAGTTGCAGCTTAGACATGTTGAAAAGCTCTTGGCAGAAAAGCAGTTGAGTCTGGATATTACGACAGAAGCGGAGCAGTACCTGGCTGATCAAGGATATGATCCCGCATTCGGTGCTCGACCTCTCAAACGACTGATACAAAAGCAAGTCATTAATCCATTATCTTTGCACATCCTGGAAGGTCGGTATCATGCGGGTGATATCGTACATGTTGTCAAAGGGGAGAATTCTCTTGATTTTAAGTAAAAAAAAATATAAATTTTCAGAATTTTAGGAACCAACTATCGTAGCGCTCGTTAAAGCGGAAAATCAATTTCTGAGGAGGAATTATTGTATGAAAAAAAGCCTCATTTCCCTGGCTTTTCTGTCAAGTTTATGGATGATTTCCGGTTGTGGACAAAAGATGACCGAGGAGCAGTTGTACGCTCAGGTCCTTGACTATCAAGGGAAACAGCAATGGTCTGAGTTGGCGAGCACATATGAAAATCTGGTCAAGTCGTTCCCAAAATCAGCAAAAGCAGACGAACATCTTTACAACCTGGGTATGGTTTACGCCAACAATACAAAAGAATATCAAAAGGCGATTGACACGTGGAAAAGGCTGCTGGACAAGTACCCCCAAAGTCGTCTGGTCATTAATACCAAATTTATGATTGGTTACTGCTATGCCAATGATATGAAAGTATTGGATAAAGCGCGTGAAGCATATCAGCAGTTTTTAGCCGAATATCCCAATCATGAGCTTGCGCCTTCAGTCCAATGGGAGTTGGATCATTTAGGTCAGGATATCAGTGAAATTGATCTAAATCTTGGCGAAGAGCAAGCCAAAAACTAGTATTTTTTACATATTTCCTTTTTTCAAGCCGATTAATTTGGATTCATTCCTTTTTGTATCGGCTTTTTAATGGTTGTTTCTGCTTATGGAGTGAAGTGGAGAGCAGCAATCTATGCATGAATTGATGAAGGCATTGACGACAGGTCTCATTATTGGAGTTTTTTGCGCACTTGCATTAAATGGGCAGATTCCAGATCGTCCCAATTTACCACAACAAAGCGGCATCGAGCTCAAGGCGTTTGTGCGCCAAAACTTGGTGCCTCAAAATCGTACGGCTGAATTTGTCATCCAATTGTCCTGGGCGGGCAGGCTGGATCGATATGACATCCATGCATTTGATAATCCCATCCTTCAGAACCTTGAAATAAGCGGTTCAGGTTCTGCTAATCGCGTCAGCAGTGAAGCGGGTGTTCCGACGGCAATCAGGGAATACACTTTTCAACTCAAGCCACAGGCAATCGGTATGGGGTACATCGAACCGCTGATCATTTTATATACTGACAATGAAACGCAAATTCAATATCCTTTGTCAACCAGTCGGTTATCCATTCAAGTCATCGACGCCATTCGCGAGAGACACTGGGGTAAGATCATGGCTTGGAGTGCCGGATTTTTGGGTGTGGCTGCTTTGCTTGTTTTGGCAGTCTGGATGATGAATAGAAAAAGAGCTCTTGCACTGCAGAAGGAACAGGAAATCGAGGCAGTTGTACCGATTGAAGAACAATATTTGGCTGAATTAAAGAGAGCGATCGACTTGAATGACCCCTCCTTGGATGGGAATCATGCATTTTTAATCATCTCGAAATTATTACGAAGATTTCTGCACGAAAAATTTGCTGCTCCGGGTTTGGAGGCGACTTCATCCGAACTTTTCCAATATCTTTATGAACACAAATTTGAAGATGTCTTTATCAATAATGTTCGCGACATGCTCACTATGGCTGATCTGATTAAATTTTCCGGAAAATCAGTCGACCGCAACGATGTTTCGCTGATGGTGACGCGGCTGGAAAGCATTTTTCACAATTGTCTGCATGGCGCATTAAATCCATTGGGAAATAGATAACATCCATTTTGGAGGATATGAAATAAATGACAGTCGATATTCATGCTATTAATGCAAAGATTGAAAAAGAAAGCGAGTTTATTGACAAAATTACGACAGAGGTGGGTAAAGTAATTGTCGGTCAAAAATACATGATCGAGCGGCTGCTGATCGGATTGCTGTCGGATGGACATATTTTGCTTGAGGGTGTCCCTGGATTAGCCAAGACGATGGCCGTCAAAACGCTTTCTGCAACCATCAAAACTCAATTTCAACGCATACAATTTACTCCGGATTTGTTGCCGGCCGACATTGTGGGAACGGTCATTTATGAACAAAAATCAGGATCTTTTTCAGTCAAAAAGGGTCCTATTTTTTCCAATTTGATTTTATCCGATGAAATCAACCGTTCCCCCGCCAAAGTGCAATCGGCACTTCTTGAAGCCATGCAGGAACGCCAGGTGACGATTGGCGAACAGACGTTCAAGCTTCCCGATCCTTTTCTGGTTCTCGCGACGCAAAATCCGATCGAACAAGAAGGTACTTATCCTTTGCCTGAAGCTCAGGTCGATCGCTTTATGCTCAAGTTGTCCATCGGATATCCCAACCGGGAGGAAGAGTTGGAGATTATGCGGCGCATGACGCGTCTGCAGACACCGGTCGCGCAGGCAGTTGTGTCACCGGAGGATATCCTGCGCGCTAAAAAAGCGGTGCATGAAGTGTATATCGATCCTAAAATTGAAAATTACATCGTTGATATCGTTTTTGCCACGCGTAAACCTAAAGAATATGGCCTGGATGATTTAAGCGAATTGATCGCCTACGGCGCTTCCCCCCGCGCTTCCATCAATTTGAGCATGGCAGCCAGAGCACATGCCTTTCTGCGTCGGCGCGGATTTGTCACTCCCGAAGATGTCCGTTCGATTGGCTTGGATGTGCTTCGTCATCGCGTAATTGTCACCTATGAGGCGGAAGCTGAAGAAATTACCGCTGAAGAAGTTGTCCGAAAAATCATCAATAAAATCGAAGTGCCCTGATCCCTATTAACAGCTGTTTAAAAAAGGATTTGTCTTGATTCCAAAGGAAATATTAAAAAAAGTCAAAAGAATTGAGATAACGACTCGTGGCTTGGTGAACGATGTGTTTTCAGGAGAATACCACTCGGTTTTCAAAGGGAGAGGTATGGAGTTTTCCGAAGTGCGGGAATACCAAATTGGTGATGATATCCGTACGATCGACTGGAATGTCACCGCGCGTCAGGGACATCCTTTTGTCAAGGTTTTTGAAGAGGAACGAGAGCTGACGGTGATGCTTCTGGTCGATGTCAGCTCTTCCGGCGAATTCGGCACGTTCAAGCAGATGAAGGGTGAAATCGCCGCAGAAATCTGCGCCTTGTTGGCTTTTTCAGCAATCAAGAATAATGATAAAGTCGGATTGATCATTTTTTCTGATCAAATTGAAAAATATGTCGCCCCTAAAAAAGGCAAAGCTCATGTTCTTCGCGTCATACGGGAAATCTTATATCATGAACCCAAAGGCGTCAAGACCAATATCAGTGAGGCTTTGGAGTTCCTGTCACGCGTAACCCGTCGTCGTTCGGTCGTTTTCCTAGTGTCTGATTTTATGAATGCCGGTTATGAGCGTGCGCTGCAAATCGCCAATAGACGGCATGATATTGTTGCTATAACCATCACCGACCCCCGCGAAATGGAGATGCCCGCCATCGGATTTGTGGAACTTGAAGATGCTGAAACGGGTGAAATTATATTGTTGGATACCTCGAGTCTCGAGGTCAGACAGGAATTTGCCGCGACAGCGCTGGAATCGTCTCAGAGCCGGGCAAAATTGTTTCGCAGCCGAAAAGTAGACTATATTGACATTCGTACGGATCAGCCCTATAGCGAACCGTTGATTCGGTTTTTTCAAATGAGGGCAAAACGCTTTAGATAATAAAGTTGGAGGAAAAGATGAAGTTCCTAAAGGCCAAAATATTTCTCGCTCTTGTGATTATGCTTCTGTTGATCAACGCCTGCAGCAACCAATCGGCTTCTGGTAATGCCGATCAGTTGCGCGAATATGCGGGGGACTTGATCAACCGATCCTTGTATAAGCAGGCAATCGCGGCCTATGAAGAATATTTAAAGGTCGGTCATATTAAAGAGCAGGAACAGGCCAATGTCAATTATATCATTGCAGGCACCTACTTTGACCGCCTGAATGACTATGAGTCTGCCCTTACATATTATTTGAAAATAAAACACTTTTATCCTGAAGAAAAAACGTTGATGAACGACGTGAACAAGCGGATCGTCGCTTGTCTCGAGCGATTGGAACGTACTGAAGATGCCAGCCAGGCTCTGAGTGAGTCTGTACAACTCGATCCGAATGCGGTCATTCAACGCCGTCCCGGTGAAATCGTCGCCGAGCTGGGAAATCGCCAAATCACCCAGGGTGATTTGGATTATGAAATCAGCAAGCTTTCTCCAACGATTCGAAATCAGGTCACCACCAGGGAACAAAAGCAGGATTTTTTACGTGAATACGTGGCCACTGAATTGCTCTATGACACCGCGCAAAGAGCGGGACTTGATAAAGATCCGGAGGTTATTGAGGGAAGCTTCCAGGCCAAAAAGGCGCTGATGGTTCAAAAGCTGCTGCAGGATCGAGTCGCCGGTAAAGTCGAGATTGAAGAGAGTGATCTTGAACTTTATTATCAGGCGAACAAAGAAAGGTTTGTCGAAAAGGATGAGCAAGGAAATATCATCCGCGAATTGCCGTTCAGCGAGGTTCATGATCAGGTCTCGCAAGAGTTTTCCCGCAGAAAATTTCAGGACGCCTATCAGGGACTCATTGAAAAAATGATCCTCGCCGAAGGCGTGAAATTTTATGAGAATCGAGTTCAGTGAAAGAATCATTTAAATCGCGATTGAACATCATGTGCCAAGCCAGAAACAGAGGTCGAATCGTTCCGCTGATTATTTTTTTGATCACTCCTTTTTTGCCGTCATTTGCTCAGCCTTCAATTACCGCTGAGTCAAAGGTCGATCGCGATCAGGTGCTGATCGGGGATGTGATTGTGTATTCAATCGTCACCACTTTTGACTCTGGGCTTGAGGTGCAGCTGCCCTCCCCCGGCGCCAATTTGGGAATGTTTGAGATCAGGAGCTACAAACTCAACGAACCGCAAAAACAGAACGGTAAAATTGTCGAATCGGCAATGTTTCATATTTCCACCTTTGAAACGGGAGAGTTTGAGATCCCCCGAATGGATATCGTTTTTCGCACCAAGGGCGACTCGGGTTGGAGCACGATCCAGACAGAACCCATATTAATCAAGGTGGCCAGTTTAAATCCCGATGAAGCCGGTGATATACGCGACATCAAACCTCCCTTGACGCCTCCCTACAATTATCGTCGACTCTTCCTGTTGATATTTGCCGGTTTACTGACGGCCGGCCTGGTGGTGCTTGCCGCTGTGTTCATCAAACGACGACGAGAAGGGAAATCCTTAATTCCCCGTCGGGTCAAACCGCCAAAACCAGCTCATGAAATTGCTCTTGCAGAGCTTGAAGAACTGGTTCATTCAGATTTATTATCGACAGGCCAGGTCAAGGAGTATTACAGCAGTTTAGCCGACATTATTAGACGATACATTGGCAATCGATATTTTATTTATGCTATGGAAATGACCAGTGGACAATTATTGGACAGTATCCGCCGGGAAGGACTGGACATGCAACTGATCAATGTGTTGAGTCCATTCCTGACACGTTGTGATTGGGTAAAGTTTGCCAAATATCTGCCGGCCGTCGAAGAACATCAAGAGACAACGGATATTGCTTTTCAATTTGTTCATCAGACCAAGTTGATGCTTGTCGAGGAATATGTTGCGGAACCGGCGAGTGCGCCGCCAAAGGAGGAGCTTCAATTTTCAACCGTGAATGATCAAGGCAACTCCAAGGAGGAGAAGCGTGTTTAGGTTCGCCAATCCACAGTTTTTACTGCTGTTACTGATTTTGCCGGCGATGGTATATTGGTACCTGCAAAGGCAGCGCTTGCAAAAGGTATCTGCCTCTATTCGTTATTCGACCCTTGGAATTGTTAAAAGTGTCAAAGCATCGCCCAAAAGAAGGTTACGGCATTTGCTGTTCGTTTTGCGGGTGGTTGCGGTGTCATTTTTGATCATTGCATTGGCGCGACCGCAATCCGGCCAAAAAGACTCGGAAGTGACAACTGAAGGAGTCGATATTATTTTGGCGATGGATATTTCCAGCAGTATGTTGGCGGAAGATTTTCGGCCTCAGAACCGTTTGGAGGCTGCCAAAGTTGTTGCCGGAAATTTCATCAAGGGCCGCAGAAATGACCGCATTGGTCTGGTCGTTTTTTCTGCCGCCAGTTTCACCCAGTGTCCGTTGACGCTGGACTATGGCATCGTCCTGCGTTTTTTAGAGGAAATAAAAACCGGGATGATCGAAGATGGAACTGCTATTGGCCTGGCTATCGGCAATTGTGTGAATCGATTAAAGGATTCTCAGGCGAAGAGCAAAGTGGTTATCCTGCTGACAGATGGTAGAAATAACCGTGGTGAACTTGATCCGATAACTGCCGCCAAGGTTGCCAAAGCGTTTAACGTGAGAATTTATACGATTGGTGCGGGGAAACGCGGTGAAGCGCTTTATCCCGTCGATGATCCGATTTTCGGCCGCCGTTATGTGAACGTACCTGTACAAATTGACGAGGAACTGCTGCAGCAGATAGCGTCCATTACCGGCGGCAAATACTTTCGTGCGACGGATGAAACCAGTCTGGATAAAATTTATCATGAAATCGGCGAGATGGAAAAAACAAAGATCGAGGTAAAAGAGTATACGCGATACAGTGAACTTTTTCTCTCGTGGCTGGTTTCAGCATTGATACTGATTATAATGGAAATTGTACTCTCTCAGACCGTATTCAGAAAAATTCCATAATCATGATCAATTTTGCCTTTTAGTTAGGATCTATTATGCTGCGTTTTGCGAATTCATATTTGATGCTTTTATTGTGGCTGATTCCGCTACTGGTGGTGTTCTACATTTTTGCTTTTAAAGCCAAAAAACGGGCAATGGCAAAATTCGGTAATCTTGATTTATTGAACAAACTGAGTCGAAATACCAGTCGACGGCGGTTGTTTTTCAAAATCTCGTTGATGCTTGCCGCCTTGTTGATGATCATATTTGCATTGTCTCGGCCACAAATCGGTACAAAAATCGAGGAGGTGAAACGAGAAGGAATCGATGTTATTATAGCGATTGATGTATCAAATTCAATGCTCGCTCGGGACATTCAGCCCAGTCGTCTGCAGAAAGCGAAACATGAGGTCGGATCTTTCATCGATCGACTAAGAGGTGACCGTATTGGATTGATAGCTTTTTCCGGTGTGGCTTTTGTTCAATGTCCTTTAACCCTTGATTATGGTGCTGCCAAAATATTTCTGGACGTTTTGGCGCCGGATCTGATCCCGATTCCGGGCACTTCATTGAGCAGTGCCATACAGAAGGCGATCGAAACGTTTGACCAGCAGGAACGTAAACATAAAGCGCTTGTTCTGATTACAGATGGCGAAGATCACGAAGGTGAAGTGATGCGTCTTGCGGAAGAAGCAGAACGTCAAGGCATCATTATTTATTGTGTGGGAATTGGTTCTCCTCAAGGCGAGCCAATTCCGCAGGGAGAATTGGGCAGCGCATTTAAAAAGGACCGCAGCGGACAAGTGGTCATGACAAAACTTGATGAAGTCACGCTGGAAAAAATTGCTCTGCAGACCGGAGGAAAGTATTTCAGGGCAAGCAGCGGAGAGGTCGAGTTAGCGAAAATCTATGACGAAATCGCCGCTATGGAGAAGAAGAAACTCGGTTCTTTACAGTTTTCTCAATTTGAAGATCGATTCCAATACTTTGTCGCGGTTGCCCTTTTATTAGTATTACTCGAATTTCTCCTGCCCGAACGAGCCAAGGTTAAGCAGGAATGGCGCGGACGTTTCATGTAAAATCAATCGAATACAAGATGAAAAAGACAACGACCATTATTCTCATCCTATTTATTGGGTATGCCCTGTCGCCAGCGCAGTCTGGACGAAGGAAAATTATTGAAGGTAATCAGCAATTTGCTGAAGAGCAGTATGACGAGGCACTGACAAAGTACCGTGATGCGCAAGTGCACGATCCGGAATCTTCACTGCTCAAATTCAACATCGCAGATGCTCAATATAAGAAAAATAAATATGAAGATGCCCTCAAGGATTTTCAGGGCTCCATCGTATCTGATGATATTACACTTCAATCGCAAGCGTGGTATAATATTGGGAATACCCTTTATCGGTCAGGAAAGTTACCGGAAAGCATCCTTGCCTATCAGGAGGCTCTGAAATTGAATCCTGAAGATGAAGATGCTAAATACAATCTGGAATTTGTGCGCAGACAGTTAAAAAACCAGGCTGACAAACAGCAGCAACAGCCGCAGCAGCAACAACAACAGCAGGAACAGCAACAGCAGGAACAACAACAACAGGAACAACACCAAAAGGAACAACAGCAGGAACAACAACAATCTTCACAGGATCAGCAGGACAAGGAAAAACAGGAACAGGCAGAACAACAAGAACAACAGCAAATGGATCCGGCTGAACAAATGTCAAAGCAAGACGCAGAGCGCATTCTTCAGGCAATGAAAGAGAATGAAGAGGACGTAAAAAATGCGCGTAAGCAAAAGGTTCCAGGCAATATGCGCGTGTTGAAGGATTGGTAACCGCTGTTTTTGTGATAATAGAGAAATATGAAAAAAAGTATAAATGAAACAGCACTCTTTATTCTGATGCATCTAATCTGCTGCAGCACTTTTGCAGCTGCACAATCTTTATCCGTCCGGGCGACGGTGAATCAAACACAAATTGCTGTCAATCAGCAGTTGGCATTTAACATCGAGCTCGTTGGGGAAGGTGCACAGAAGGTGAATCCACCCGAATTGCCGGATATGGGCGGTTATTTGACGTTTTTGGGATCCGGTGGTACATCGCAAAACATTTCCTTTGTGAACGGGAAAATGTCGGTTTCCAAATCGTTTAGCTATTATTATCTCGCAGTTAAGGCGGGATCATTCACTATTCCTGCAGTTGATGTGATTTACGACGGCAAAACGTACTCCTCTCAACCGATCACCTTGAATATTACCGCAACATCTTCACCGCCGGCGACAGTTGCTCCTTCATCTAACCAAAGCGGTATCGGCGATGGAGATGATCTGTTTTTGCGTGCGATTGTGAGTAAGAAGCGGGTTTATCAAAATGAACCCGTTTTCATCACTTTTCGAATTTATGCGGCCGTTTCTGTGACGGGTTATGCCATTTCGGCCGCACCGTCAACGACTGGTTTTTGGGTCGAGGAGATCGAATCTCCCCAGCAACCCGCTGCCCGCGAAGAGGTCATTAACGGGAAAAAATATGTCACGGCGGATATCAAGAAAATAGCCATTTTCCCCACCTCTCCTGGACAGAAAACACTCGGACCGATGACCCTGCAGTGTGAGGTCAAGGTACAGACTCGCAGAAGTCGGGATATTTTTGATTCATTTTTTGATGATGCTTTTTTTGGACGAACGACCAGCAGAGTTATATCTTCGCCTACGGTTGCGATTGATGTGCTCTCATTGCCGTCGGAGGGGCGTCCAGCTGAGTTTGACGGCGCTGTTGGTCAATATAAAATTACAGCCGAGTTGGATAGAACAGAGGCCAAAACCGACGATGCTGTCACCTTGAAACTCAAGATTGCCGGTTCCGGCAACATCCGCATGATCACCAAACCCAAAGTGGCTATTCCGACGGATTTCCAGACATATGATCCCAATGTCACCGAAAATATCACCCGCGAATCCAGTTTGATCAGCGGTGAAAAGATTTTTGAACATGTTCTTATTCCGCGATTTCCCGGCGAGCAAAGGATCAAGCCGATTCGGTTTGCCTATTTCGATCCTGAAGCGCGGCAATATAAAACTGCCGTTGCTCCGGAATTGGTACTTCGGGTGACTCAGGGAAGCAGTACGTTTACAGGTTCACCTCAAGTCGGACTGGGCAAAGAAGAAGTGCAATACGTCGGCCAGGATATCCGCTATATTAAATTATCGAATGTGCGCTTATTACCCGTCGGCTATCGTATTTATAACCGATTCACCTTTTTTGCGGCGTTTCTATTTCCCTTTATCTCGATCGCGGTCGCCTTTATGTACAAAAAGCATGTCGACAAATTGAGCGGTAATGAAGCGTATGCGCGAAGCCGCAAGGCGAATGCCATGGCGATGCGTCGACTGAGTAGATCAAAATCATTGCTCGAACCCGGCCGGCAAAAGGAGTTTTATGGCGAAGTTTCGAACGCGCTCGTCGGATTCGCGGCGGATAAACTGAATTTATCAAAAGCGGGTATCATCAGCAGCGAACTGGAGCAAGCCTTTAAATCGCGAGAAATTTCTGAAGAGCTAACGCATGAATATGTAGATCTCATTCATTTTTGTGATTTTCAACGGTTTGCTCCTACAAATGGTTCAAAGACGGAAATGGAAAATTCTTATCAAACTGCCAAACAAGTCATTGTCAAATTGGAAAAAGCACTCTGATATGCGTAAATTGATCATCATATTGCTGGCCTGCATAGGATTAGGCGCCGCGAATCAGGCTGATTATTTATTTCAGCAGGGCAATGAGGCCTACAAAAACAACCAATACTCGGAAGCCATAACGCATTATGAATCAATTTTACGCATGGGTAAGACCAGCGCTTCCGTTTATTATAATTTGGGCAATGCTTATTATAAAAACAACCAACTTGGGAAAGCCATTGTCAATTATGAGCGGGCATTGCTTCTTGCTCCTCATGACGGCGACATTGAGTTCAATCTGCACATTGCACAGCTGCGTATTGTGGATAAAATTGCTGCTCCTGAATTCGACTATATCTTTAAAGTTTGGCAGAGCATCAAATACACGCTAAGCTTAAATCAATGGATGTTATCGTTGTTTTTTTTGATGATCCTGATCACGCTTCTGATCATTTTGCAATGGTTCATCAAAAATCGTGGTGTACAAAACATCGTTCGGCAAGTATTGGCGCCTCTAGCAGGAATTTTTATTTTCGGCATTTTTTTATTCGGAATCCGGGTTCGCGAGGATATTTCCATTAAAAATGCCGTCATCCTCGAACAAAAAGTGAATGTGGTCAGTGAGCCTGCTGCAAATGCTACAGAGGTTTTTGCCCTTCATGAAGGTGTCAAGGTGAGAATTATCGATCGCTCCGGTAATTTTGTTCGAATTCGTCTTTCCGATGGCAAAGATGGATGGCTACCTGCTTCTGCTTTGGAAATCATTTAAGTGCCAAATGCATGAATTCTTGTTCCATTCAAGAAATGGAAAAAAATATAAATCAAAAATTGAAACATGTCAATCGACCGACCATACGTCTGTCTTTGGTGC
>RPQV01000051.1 GCA_003818595.1 Calditrichota bacterium | reverse complement strand
TCACGATGACCGCGTGTTCAACCCTCGCCTCACCTGTCGTCACACCTTTTTATATGAAGGTATTGGCGGGTAAATTGGTGCCGATACATTTTTTATCCATGATGTTATCTATTTTGAATATGATTGTGGTGCCGATTGTTGTGGGATTAATCGCCAATCGCGTATTGTATGGTCATAAAAAGGTTTACCAAAATCCCGCGGCGTTGATTGCTGTTATGCTGATCAGTCTGGCCGGTGCTGCAATCACCCTTTTAATCCCGTTGTCTGCATTCGGTGTATGGGGGACGCTCCGCAGCGGTCTAACCGTCGGTTTGGTACTATTGTGCGCCACCGTGCTTGCGAAACTGATCATTAATATCCGGCTGAAAAAGGTATCAAATTGGATGGATCGTGTTCTGCCGCTGGTCTCAATGGCAGGCATCTGTTTAATCATCGCGATCATCACGGCGAGATCAGCTGATCAGCTCAAGACCATTGGCTTTGCCATCATTTTGGCGGCGATGCTGCACAATCTCACCGGCTATCTGTTGGGATTTTGGCTGGCGCGGGCGGCAAAATTGGATGAGCGGGACAGCCGAACGGTCGCCATCGAAGTTGGATTGCAGAATGGCGGCATGGCTTCAGGACTGGCCATGACCGTGCTGAACAGCGCTAAAGCGGCGCTGGCGCCTGCGATTTTCGGTCCGTGGATGAATATTTCCGGATCGATACTGGCTAATTACTGGCAGCGGAAAAAACCTCGGCCGCAACAGTGATGATCTGCCGACGACGATGGAAGCTATTCACGGGGGCTTGAAAGAATCAATGTGAAGAGTCAATTATAAAAAATGAGGAGAGCATTATGAACCGAAGACAATGGTTTCAATCAATGGGTTTCAGCACTGCCGCTGCCGCTGTGGGCTTGCCGGCTTTTCGCACTGAAGCTCAATCGGTATCCGACCGGGTGAGACGGTCTTCAGAACCTTCGCGATTGGAGATCACGGATATGCGCATGGTGCGCATGGGTCCGGACGGCTGGAAACGCTACGTCATTCGCCTCGATACCAATCAGGGCATTTGCGGCTATGGTGAGGTTCGCGACGGCGCCAGCCCGACTTTTGCCTTGATGCTGAAAAGCCGCATCCTGGGCGAGAATCCCTGCAATATCGACAAGATCTTCCGCAAAATAAAGCAATTCGGTGGGCATGCTCGCCAGGCGGGTGGAGTAGTGGCGATCGAAATGGCTTTGTGGGATCTGGCGGGAAAGGCCTGGGGTGTGCCCTGCTGGCAAATGTTGGGAGGAAAGTTTCGTGATAAAATACGCCTTTACGCCGATACGCCCTCCTCGAACAATGCCGAGGAAATGGGCAAGCGTCTCAAGGCGCGCGTTGAAGCCGGTTTTACCTTTCTCAAAATGGACATCGGCATCGGTATGCTTAAAGGGATTGAGGGTGCCTTGAGCGCTCCTTCGGGCATGGTGGATACCTCCACGGTGATGCATCCGTTCACCGGAATTCGCATTACTGAAAAAGGCCTGGGGTTATTTCAGCAATATGCTGCCACTGTGCGCGACATTATCGGCTGGGAGACGCCGCTGGCGGTTGATCATTTCGGCCATTTCCCACTGGAAGACTGCATCAAAATTGCCCAGGCGCTCGACAAATACAATTTTGCCTGGTACGAGGACATGATTCCCTGGCAGTACACCGATCAATATGTGAAGCTGCGTCAATCATGCAACACCCCTATACTCACCGGCGAAGATATTTATCTCAAAGAAGGATTCATGGATCTGTTTGAGCAAAAGGCCATAGCCATCTGTCATCCGGATCCGGCCACAGCCGGTGGACTTTTAGAAACCAAGAAGATCGGTGATCTGGCCATGGAACATGGCATCGGCATGGCGCTGCACATGGCCGGCAGTCCGATCACACTTTTCGCCACCGTCCACGCTGCTGCGGCAACTGAAAACTTTATGGTTTGCGAACATCACAGTGTCGATGATGAATGGTATGACGATCTGGTCAGCGGCGTCAGCAAACCGATCATTCAAAATGGCTATGTGCTGGTTCCTGATGCTCCGGGTCTGGGTGTTGACTTGGTCGAGGAAGAAGTAAAGCGGCATTTGAAAAAAGATGAACGCTATTTTGCTCCGACAGAAGAGTGGAACAAAGAGCGATCCTGGGATCGTACTTGGAGTCAAGGAGTATCCCAGAAGCCAATCAACGTCGGTTAGAGACGGATCGGCTGAGCCTTTGATAAAAATATTGGAATCATTATGTAAATGAGGGAAAATTAAAATGCGCAGGATAATTATTCTGATTTTTCTGGCAATCACGAATTTGTTTGCCCAAGTCGGCATATTCTCAAAAGAAGATGTGATCAAATACACCCCGTCCTGGAAAGGTGAGCGGTTTCCCGACGGGCGTCCTCGAGTTTCCGAAGATCTCATTGAGCGGCTTAAACAGGTCTCCATCGAGGAGGCATGGGCGGTCTGCAATCGGCATGGTTTCATCAACCAATTCGAGGGGGGGTGGGTGTTGACTGTGGATGATCCGGTGCTCATCGGTCGCGCTGTAACCGCCAATTTTTATCCGCGACGGCCTGATGTCGATTCGGTCATCGTCGCTCAGGGAAAACAGGAAGGCCGAATCGGCGGGGAAAATTCATGGATTATTGATACCCTTGTCGATGGCGATGTGATCGTCGTCGATTTAATGGGCAAAGTGGTCGATGGTACATTTATGGGAGACAACCTGGCCAATTCGATCTGGGTTAAATCCGGCGGCACCGGCGTCGTGATCGATGGCGGCGCCCGGGATATAGAGGGTGTTCTTCCCATTCCCAATTTCCCGGTTTTCAATCGCGGTTGGGATCCCTCGTATCTCAAAGAAACCATGCTCATGGGTATCAATGTCCCGATTCGAATCGGTCGTGCGGCGGTGATGCCGGGCGATATCGTCCTTGGCAAAAAGGAAGGGATTATTTTTATCCCAGCTCATCTGGTCCAGGAGGTTGTGGAAACCTCCGAGATTGTGAGGTTGCGCGATCAGTTTGGTCATCAGCGGTTGCGAGAGAAAAAGTACACGCCGGGAGAAATTGACCGAAAATGGAGCGAAGAGATTGAAAAGGACTTTCAGCAGTGGCTGTTGGACAAAGGCGAACAATTGACTCCCTATCAAAAGGAAAAGCTGCTGAAAGGACGAACTTGGTGAAATCGATTTTCTTCAATTTCATCAACTCGGATTCTAACGTTCCGTGAAAACCATCGAAGAATATCGCCTGGACAACGAGCGGCTGCAGGCTGAGGTTGAAAGGCTTCGCCGACGCTTGTCACGAAAAAACACGGCAGATTTTTCAGAGATCACCCAAATTTACCGTCAATTGGTGAATTATCTCTCGGATTATATCTACACCGTTCGTGTGGACAATGGCAGAGCCGTCGAAACCATTCATGGTCCGGGATGTATTGCCGTGACGGGATATTCCTCTGAGGATTATGCCCGCGATCCTGAATTATGGTATCGCATGGTGTATGATTCAGATCGTGAGGCTGTCACGCTGCAATCATCCCAGGCATTGCGGGGTTATGACGTTCAGGCGCTTGAACATCGTATCGTTCACCGCGATGGAAATATCCGCTGGGTACGCAATACCATTGTACTGCTGCGCAATGAAGAAAGCGAATTATATGCTTACAATGGCCTGATCAATGATATCACGGCCCAGAAAGAGTCCGAACGCGAGCTGCTCGAAAGCGAGGAAAAATATCGTTCCCTCACCAATGATGTATTGGAAAGCAGCCGTGTTGGAATTTCCATATTAGATGCCGATTTGAAAATCGTCTGGGTCAATCAGGCCTATATGAAATATCTGGGCGTTGAGCGTGAGCAAGTCATTGGAAAAGATGCTCACCTGCTTGTTGAGGCCCATTTAGCAGCCTTATTTGAAGACAGCGGGGAATTCAGTCGTCGTGTTCTTAAAACGTATGCCGATCAATCCGCAGTTGAGCGTTTTGAATGCTCCATCCGTAATTTCGAGGGATTGATCGAACGTCGGCTCGAATATTGGAGCATGCCGATTTACAGTGGTCTTTATACCGGTGGGCGGATCGAGCACTATACGGATATTACCGAACAAAAGCGCATACTCGATGAGGTGATTGAAAGTGAACGGCGGTACAGCCAGCTTTTGCATCATTTGACGGATTACATTTATTCGGTCAAGGTAAAGAACGGGCAACCCATTCACACTTATCATGGACAAGGGTCCCTCGCTGTCACGGGATACACGCAGGAAGATTTTGCGATCAATCCGGACTTGTGGATTGAGATGGTACATCCCGATGATCAGGATAATGTGCGTGAATACAGCCGCCTCGCGCTCTTGGGAAAAACCGTAACCCCATTTGAGCATCGAATTATGCATCGGAAAGGCGCCCTGCGATGGGTAAAGAGTACCATCGTACATCAGAAAGATGAAACTGGAGAGGTGATGTCCTATGATGGGCTGATCAGCGACATCACCGAACTTAAAGAGGCCGAAGAACGGGAACGGTTGAACCAGCAGCAATTATTGCAGGCGGAGAAAATGGCTACTTTGGGTATTCTGGTCAGCGGCGTCGCCCATGAAATCAATAATCCCAATAATTTTATCATGCTGAACTATAAAATGATCGATAAAGTTTGGCATGCCATCCTGCCGATTTTGGATCGTTACTACAACGAAAATGGCGATTTTGTCCTTGCCGGGATGCCCTATTCATCAGCCCGTGAAAAGATTTTAGACCTCATCTCCGGCATCGGCAAGGGTTCCCAACGGATCCAGAAAATTGTCAGCAGCCTCAAAGACTATGCCCGACAGGATACAGGCATCTTGGAGAGCCAGATCAATCTGAATGATGTTGTCGAAACGGCAGTTCTGATTGTCAATAATTTGATCAAGAAAACCACAGACACTTTTACCCTTGACTTGCAGAAATCACTTCCTGTGGTGCGGGGAAATTTTCAAAAACTTGAACAAGTTTTAATAAATCTGATCAGCAACGCATGCCAGGCACTCAAGATTGCGCCCAAAGCCATTGCCATTCGAACGGTGTATGATAAAGAGGCCGATAAAGTCTGTTTAACTGTGACGGACAGTGGTGAAGGAATGGATGATCAGGCATTGAAACATATTATTGATCCTTTCTACACCACCAGGCGGGAGAGCGGCGGCACCGGTCTTGGGCTATCCATCGCATATGCCATTGTCAAGGATCATGGAGGAGAATTGCTGTTTCGTTCACAGCTTCAGGCCGGCACAACCGCAACTCTGCTGCTGCCGGCTATCACGTTGAATGCTGAGGTAATCAAATGAACCGCAATAAATATCCCGAACTGCCGGTTTTACTCGTCGACGACGAACCAGACTTTTTAAACAGCGCAGAAATTACCTTGGCCGCCGATGGCATTACCCATGTGGTCACCCTCAGCGACAGCCGGCAGGTGGAGGAATTTCTGCTGGTCAACAGCGTGTCGATGATCGCTCTCGACCTGAACATGCCCTTTATTTCAGGTCGTCAACTCCTTCCCAAGATTGTCCGCAATCATCCCGGCATTCCCGTGATTGTGATTACTGCGGTGAATGAGGTGGATGCCGCGGTTGAGGCTATGAAAAATGGCGCTTTCGATTATCTTCTCAAACCGGTAGATGATTCAAGGTTGCTCACCGCGGTGCGCCGGTCGCTCGAAATGGGTGAGGTTCGTGCTGAAAATGTCAAGCTGAAAGAGTATCTGCTGTCGCGAAAGCTCAAGCATCCGGAACTTTTCGCCTCCATCATCACCATGAGCCCGATGATGCATGCGATTTTCCAGTATGTCGAAGCCATTGCGCGAACCTCTCTGCCGGTGTTGATCACCGGAGAAACCGGAAGCGGTAAAGAGCTGATTGCTCGCTCGATTCATGATTTGAGTGAGCGACGTGGTGAATTTGTCGCTGAAAATGTCGCCGGTCTTGATGATCATTTATTTTCGGATACCCTTTTTGGGCACAAGCGCGGCGCTTTTACCGGAGCTGACAGAGATCGGCCGGGTCTTATTGAACGAGCAAGCGGCGGCACTCTTTTCCTGGACGAAATCGGCGATCTGGCGGTGGAGACGCAGGTCAAGTTATTACGTTTGCTGCAGGAAAAACAGTTCTATCCACTTGGCTCTGATATGCCAAAACTGAGCGATGCCAGAATTGTCGTGGCTACGCTGCAGAATTTAGAGGAATTGGCGAAAAATGGTACTTTTCGTAAGGATTTATATTATCGTCTCCAATCTCATCATATCCATTTACCCCCACTGAGGGAGCGCAAAGAAGATATTCCGCTTTTAGTCAATCATTTTTTGGAAAAGGCCGCTGCAGAACTGATAAAAAAGATTCCAGCGTTTCCCAAGGAATTGTTGATTCTACTCAAGAATTATAGTTTTCCCGGCAATATCCGCGAATTGGAGGGGATGATTTTCGACGCTTTGAGCCGTCATCAATCAGGCATCCTTGCGCTTGAACCCTTTCGCGAGAAAATAGGGATAAAATCGAGCCAAATGCTGCCGTCCACCCAAGAGGTTGAGCTGAATGGTTTTGACCTGGTTTTCGGTGATCCACTGCCTAATCTGAAGCAGGTGGAAGAGTTGTTGATTGCTGAAGCGTTGCGTCGTGCCGATGATAATCAGACCATTGCTGCTCAACTTTTAGGGCTCACACGCCGTGCACTGAACAATCGGCTTCAAAGACGCAAGGGGGAAGATGATCAGTAGAGGATCGTTTTCCGAACTGATCTTTGGTTCCAATGATCACCCTATTCCAACTGGGGTGACAATTTTTATCGGTTTTAACTCCATTATATCCATTTTCCTTCACGCTGATTACAAGTTGATCAACGAATGGGTGCCACATTTTTTCCTGCTGCCACATTTTTACCGGCGAATTAGACATAATAATTACAAAGGGTTGCATGATTTTCCATCCTGACAGGAGAAAAATTGTGGCATCTGAATTCACAACAACATGACTCGATTAATTGTTTAAAATTCAACATAAACAACAAGTTGATTTGAGTTATAGAAATGTGGCCTATGATTTGAAGAGTGTAAAGCAGCCAAGCAAATTGGCGAATAATATCTCACAGCTCATTGAAATAGATTGATGATATAAGGAGAAATACCATGAGAAAAGTAATGATGCTGTTTTTTATGCTGTTGTTGGCGGTCAATAATCTTCCTGCAGGTGATGCAGCGATTGATGGGAAAAAGTTGGATCTGGCCAAAAAGGGCTTGATGCAGACCTTGAAATCGGACAATTTCGGCGCACGGTACAGCGCCCTTCATGTTTTGCTTAAACTGAAATCTGATTATCCAGAGTTGAATTTGAGCGAATTTAATCCAATTCTGGTCAGCATGGTGAAAAATGACCGCGCTTCTGTGATTCGAGTCAATGCCAATATGGCCTATATTTACATTAATTCAGATGAACTGTCGCAACGCGTCAAGGTGTCTGAAAGGGAGGATGCGGTGGCATTTTTTAATTCACTTTACGGTGAACTGAATCAAAATGCCCTGGCATTTGCGGATTAATTTTACTGTACCTTTTTCCTTTACTTCTCGCAGAGCAGGCGGGGAGACCCGCCTGCTCAAATGGTTAAATTTTTCTACGACATTTTATAATCGTTTCATGAATGCACTCTCCCCTAAAAGCCTCGGCAGCAATTTTGACGGGGCTTTTTCTTTTGCATTTTGGAATAAAATCTCCACCAGCAACTGTTTTATATTCAGGTTTATCCGGGGAAAGCTCTTTTCTCTGGTTTTTTAAATCATAAGGAGAAAAAAATGAAGTTGAAGAATTTACATCTGGTCATACTGGTCGGCATGATGATATTTGCTCTCGGCTGCGATAAGGGTGATTTCCCCTTTCCTCCCAATCAAAATTTACCGCATGTCATGTTGATTCACGCTTCGCCGGATGCTCCTGCTGTTGATGTTTATCTGGATGACGCTCTTTTCGCCAAAAGTCTCGAATATCCGAACAATACCCGCTATACCACGCTGCGCGAAGGCGAGAACAGCGTCAAGTTGACGATAGCGGAGACCAGCGATGTTGTTTTGGAAAAGAATTTGGATTTGGCAGCTGAAACCTATTATAGCGTTTTCGCTTGTGATGTTGCTGCCAATATCGATGCCTGGGTAGTACAGGATCAATTTTTAGATCCTACATTAGACAGTGCGCAATTGAGGTTCGTACATTTGTCCCCTGATGCCCCAACGGTCGATGTGACGATCAATGATGGAACCGTATTGTTCTCAGCAGTCTCCTTTAAAGAAAATACTGCTTTTCTGTCACTTCCAATTGGTCAATACACACTCCAGATCAAGCTGGCCGGCACGGCGACAGTGGTGCTCGAAATCGAGGATTTGGTTCTTGCCCCTTCAGTCATTTATACCATTTGGGCGAAAGGTCTGGTCGAGGGTGAAGGTGCTCAGTCCCTTGGCGCTGAAATCATTATGAATCGGATAAAATTGTGATCCCAAGCAGAAATTAATTCATTTGTCAAAAAAAGAGCAGCTTTTCGCTGCTCTTTTTTTTGGGGGATTTTTTTAAATTCATTTCATTATAAGCATTCAAATCTTTAGCCGTTATTGCAAATCGACCGCAAAAGCCTTATTTTAGCTTCTGAAATGAACATAAATACGGCAAAAATCTGTCAAGGGTTATAAATGGGTTCAAATTTATATTGGACTGCGATCATCATTTTTATCGTCTCATATGCCGGCGTGGCTTTTGGACGCATTCCCGGGCTGCAATTGGATCGAGTCGGTATTGCACTGTTAGGCGCCATCGCCATGATGGTGATGACGATCGTCCCCCTGAATCAGATCATCTACGCCATCGACCTGCCGACGTTAATGCTGTTATATTCCCTGATGATTATTTCGGCTCAACTCCGGCTCGGCGGCTTTTATACGTTCGTCGCCGTGCGTGTCATGCATCTTTCCGGACAACCCCGTCGGCTTTTGGCATTGGTCATGTTGTTGAGTGCCGTATTTTCCGCTTTGCTCGCGAATGATATCATCTGTCTTGCGTTCACACCGGTACTGGTTTACTCGCTGATTCATTCCAAAATCAATCCGATTCCATTTCTATTGGGTCTGGCCATCTCCAGCAATTTGGGTTCGGCAGCGACGATCATCGGTAATCCGCAAAATATGCTGATCGGACAGGTCGGACGGCTGCATTTTGACCAATTTATTGTCTGGTGTGCGCCGCCTGCAATAGTCTCCCTGGTTATCGGCTATTTTATCATTCTCTTCTTCTATCGCGATCGCTTTGCATTCGACCAGGGAATCAAGGACTTGGATTTTTTGGGCGCTTGGCCTCCCTTCAACAGATGGCAAAGTATGAAGGGATTGATCGCGGTTTCACTCATGCTGGTTCTTTTTTTTATGCCGATTCCTCGCGAAATATCCGCAATGGTCTTTGCCGGAATTCTCCTCTGCAGCCGGAAAATGGAGTCGCGCGAGATTATGAGCCTCATCGATTGGAACTTGCTCATATTATTTATCGCTCTTTTTATCATTATCCACGGTATTTCATTGCAGCAGATACCTCAGGTTATTGTCAACAGCATGGAAAAGAGCGGCTTTAATCTGCACAACCTCTACTTTCTCGGTTTTGTATCCACGTTGCTCAGCAATTTGGTCAGCAATGTACCGGCGACAATGTTGTTAATCAAATTTCTGGAACCACAAAATCACGAACAATGGTACGTCTTGGCTGCTTCAAGTACTTTTGCCGGCAACCTGATCACCATCGGCAGCATCGCCAATTTGATTGTCTTTGAACAGGCAAAAAGGTTTGGAATTTCGATTGGTTTTTGGGAACATGCCCGCATCGGCATTCCCATCACAGTTGTTTCGCTGCTGATTTTATTTGCATGGATTTTAGTGATGTCCATTTGATGCCCTTAAATGGATCTGAAATTCAGGTGCCCAAAATCGTAAATATATTTTCATAATCTGCAAACTTTATTCTCATTCCGCTGTCAAATAGGATGCAGACATGATTGCTCCGGATGAAAACGAAATCAGCCTCATTGTGCGCGCACAGCGGGGAGATGAAAAAGCTTTTGAAGAGTTGGTCAAAAAACATGACCACTCTGTCCTGACTTTTGCCCTGTACATGACCGGTAACCGTCTCGACGCTGAAGATGTTTATCAGGAAAGTTTTCTGCGGGCTTTTAAACGATTGACCGGATTTCGCTTTGAAAGTTCTTTTAAAACTTGGCTTCTGAGCATTGTCGTCCGCCAGTCTATCAACATGCGTAAAAAGCGGCGTTTGCGCCAGGTCTTGTCATTGAATCGTCAGGAAGAGTGGGAGAATGAAGCCTCATTGCTTTGCTCTGATCAGGATGAGGCGGAACAAACGGTGAAAACAAAGGAGATGATGCAGCTTCTCGGCAAGAGCCTCAATCGATTGACCGATCGGGAACGGGCCATTTTTTGTCTGAAAAATCGGGAGAATCTGAAAATCAGAGAAATAGCGGAATTGCTGGATTGCGCCGAGGGAACTGTAAAAAATCTACTCTTTCGTGCTTGTCGAAAGCTTCGACAAGAAATGGAACCCTACTTTCGAGATTAGGTGCTGTGCAAATGAAAAACTGTTCTTTCTATCAGAAACAGCTGCTGGTGAACCTTTTTGATGAATTGCCTGTTGACGACGATCAAGACCTGCAACACCATTTGCAGACATGTGAGACGTGTCGTCTGGAGAGCCTGCGTCTACGGAGTTTTATTGATCGTCTCCCCGCAGCACATCTTGATTCATCTTGGAGTCGATACAATCGTCAACAGCTATTTTATCGCTTACGCCGGAAAAAGATTGGCAAAGCGGAATCATATTTTTGGGCTTCGACTTTAGCCGGGAGAATGCTTCGATATGCATCTTTTGCCTTGGCCTTGGTACTATTTTTTCTTCTCGGTCGCACCTCGATGATAAACAGCCGTTCTCTGCCAAGTGTTCAGGATTTGATGACTGCCGATCGTCTCATCGTCACTGAATATGGTGAGATATCCCCGCATCTGCTCGATGTCAATAAAATCAATATCAATGCCGATGGATCTTTCGAAATCGTTTACCAGACGCTCAATCTGGTTCGGTTGCAGGGAAAGGCCGATGATCCTGTCATTCGACAAATGATCAACAATGCGCTTCAGGCAGAAAATGCGACGGTGCGTCTGCATGCAGTCAAAGCGGCTCAGTTTATCATTGATGATCAGTGCGCTATGGATAAAAAAACCATCGAATCGTTGGAGTCTATATTGGAAAATGAAAAAAATCTGGGCATAAAGTTGGCGGTGATGAAAACTTTTGACACCTTTCCGGATTCACCGGCGATAGAACAGATTCTGCTCAGATCGATGTTGACAGACTCTTCAGAGGCTGTCCGGATCCAGGCATTTAAAATATTGGCGCGACGCGGCGCATTGACTGCTCCATCGCTGCCGATGCAATCTACGCAGAATAACAATATTTATATCAGAACCAAAGTCCAACAACTATTGCAGGAAAGGGATGTATTATGAAAACCACAGCTCATTTTGTGCTGATGATCTTTGCGCTTCTGAGTTTTGTCTCCCCGACATGGGCACGACAAGGCGAGAATGCCTTTCTGACGGAGGATGCAAGCGGCACGAAGCAGGATCAAGTGAAGTTACAGGGCGAAAGCGGGGATTTTTATGTGACCATCACCAAGACCTTCGATGTCGGTCAAGGGGGCACATTGCAGGTTGATCGTCTTTCAGGCGATTTTGTGATCAAGACTTGGGCCAATGATCAAGTCGATATTCGGAATGAAATGCATATTCGTTCATTCACGCGCGGAGAAGCGGAAGAGGTCTTTCGCCGCGCC
>RPQV01000050.1 GCA_003818595.1 Calditrichota bacterium | reverse complement strand
CGACCGACTCAAGGTCGAGCAAGAAGCGCTGTGTCCTTTTTACAATTCGTAATTGAAGAATTTAGATAGATGTCGTTCTGAAGCGCTCCTGGCAGCTAACACAAACCTGTATCGGATACGGCTATCTGTTGCCTGCATTCAGCCTTGTAGCGAAAGCGAGTCAATTTTTTTCGCCACGTTTTAGATACTTCAAGTTGCACCGTTAAGGCTCGTAATTATTCATCCTCTAGATACATTCTCGATTGAATCCAAAATTTATTTTCTTGTAAAAAGCCAGATAATCAATGCACCATCGCTGAACGTTTTTGGACATGCGCAGTTATGTTGGTAATGGCGATTCTGCTCGTTTTAAACAGCACCATAACGAAATATCAGTCAGTTTCAATAATCTGATTAAAAAACTTGACATAATTTCCGCGGTCCGCGGTTTGATTATATTCAATAGCGACGCGGGGATGGCGATTCAAAACGCCGGTGAGCATATAAGGAATATCAAATCCCCAGAGGAGATCATGCCGCAGGGGTTCAATGTGTTCAGCAACACATTGCAAAACCGGGCGGATTTTATATTTGGGATTGTGGAGAAAACTCAGCAGAGATTCGGTGCGGCAATTGCCGGCGCCTCGGCCTAATCCACCCATGCTGCCGTCGACAATGGTTGCGCCCATAATAATGGCATCAATTGTGTTGGCAAAAGCTAATTCCTGGTTATTATGGGCATGCATTCCGATTTTTTTGCCGTAGGCCTGAGCATGATGGAAGTACTTTTGCAGTAAATATCGAACCTGTTCACTGTACAGGGAGCCAAAACTGTCCACGAGATAGATGATATCGACCGGTGATTTTGCCAAGAGTTCCAAGGCCTCGTCAAGTTCAGGATCAGGGACGGTAGAAACCGCCATGAGATTGATGGTGGTTTCATATCCTTTGTCATGGGCATCCTGAATCATATCGATCGCAGCAGGGATCTGATGGATATAAGCCGCTATCCTGATCATCGAGATGATGCTTTGCTCTTTGGGACAGATATCTGTTTGATAATCCGTTCGCTCTGTGTCAGCCATCACCGCCAGTTTGACCGAAGCATCGCGTTCAACAATGACGCGCCTGATATCATCTTCGGCGCAGAACTTCCAGCTTCCAAATTCATCCAGCGAATACAGACGATTGGACGCCTTGTAACCCACCTCCATATAATCAATGCCGCCTGCGGAACACGCATTGTAGACAGCGGCAACAATTTCATCGCTGAACCGATGGTTGTTCATCAGGCCGCCGTCACGAAGAGTGCAATCCAGTACTTTTAAATCAGGTCGAAATGTCAACCACTTGCCGGCAAAAGTCTCCGCCATTTCGGTTTCAAGAATTTTAGCCATTGCTGTTTCCATATCAGCCCGAGGATAAGCAATTGGAAATGATAAATCGGATGATGAGCTCATCAATCCACTATTTGCATCTGAATTTGAGATTTATTATCTTGAAATGCAAGTGTGATTTACGATCGATCCAATTGATGGATTTGCCATGCCCCTGAAAGACCTCATTTTAATTTTGGCCGCAGCACAGGGTTTGCTGCTGGCTTTATATCTATTTCACAAGCACAGCGATTTATTCGCCAATCGTTTTATCGCCTGTCTAATGCTGTTTTATTCGCTGATTGTATTGGACTTGTATATTTGGGAAAGCGGTTTCTACTTCAGTCATCCCCAATTACGATTCTTAACCATTCCCCTGGTCTTTCTCATTGCACCTTTTTTATTCCTGTATACCAAATATCTGACCAATTCACGTCCTTCAATGGAGAGGAAAGATCTGCTTCATTTTCTCCCCTTTTTAATCTATCTGTTGCTGATGAGCCGCCATCTTTTCGAATCCGATAATCAGTTGCTGGACAGGGTTCGCCACTTTGATCCCAATGATCAGGAAATGCCCTGGGACTTTGCGCTGGTTTACCCGGCCGTTTTGCTGCAACCGGCTCTCTATCTGGCATCCACGTTGGCCTATTTAAGGCGATATACCCAGAAATTGAAAACTGCTTTTTCCAGCATTGAATCCATAAAATTGAAATGGCTGCGCAATTTAACAGCCATCTTATCGGTGGTGGTGATATTTTATTGCATCGAATACGGCCTCTCGTTCTTTGACATCCAGCTTTCCAATCGATTTGATCTGACCTCCCTGCTCGCAGCGGTCAGCGTATATGTTATGGGTTATTGGGCGTTGCTCAAGTCCGATACGTTCAAGAATCCGGTGATTGCCGATTCAATACGACAATTATCGGATGAGCAGATCGGTCTTCAGAGAGGCAGGCAAGCATCTCGAAAATATGCCAAATCAGGTTTGAGTCCGGACACGGCAACTGCCTATGTCGAAGCATTATCCCGACTTATGGACAATGATAAATGCTATCGCGACAGTGAGTTAACATTGGCGCAACTGGCGAATAAACTCAATATCTCAGCTCATAACCTGTCGGAGGTATTGAACACCCAGCTGCAACAGAATTTCTTTGACTTTATCAACCGCTATCGGGTTGATGAAGTCAAGGGGAAATTAGCCGATTCAGCACATGCTCATGTAAAGATACTGGCGGTGGCTTTTGATGCCGGGTTTAATTCTAAAACAGCCTTTAATACCATTTTCAAAAATATGACGGGCAACACGCCTTCTGAATATCGAAATCGGGTACTTTCCCAACAATAGTCATGATGTTCGTCCCCATTGGCTGACACCTCCTCTCTCATCAAAACGTGTTCCATCCCATTGGCAAGGGCGATTAACTCAGTAAAAGATGCTATCTTGATTCATCAAACAGCACTTGTCAATAAGGAGCTTCACAATGAATCAAGTTATCTCTTTTGCAATCTTTCTCTTTCTTTTGCACTCTTTCCCTCAAGCAGCGGCAGAGTTGACCGGCAAAATCCAGGGACAAGTTATTGATCAAGAAACACTCACCCCGTTGCCGGGTGTAAATGTATTTATCGAAAAATCGATGTGGGGAGCGGCAACCGATACGAACGGACAATATTCGATCGCGCAGGTTCCAGTCGGCAGCTACCAGGTGATCTTTTCTTTCATCGGTTATCGCCGAGTCGTCATCACCGATGTCATTGTCAAATCAAATCGTCTCACCATGGTGAATGCGGAATTGCCGCCGGAAGTCCTGGAATTGGAAGGCGTCAGTATCGTCGGCGGGTATTTTACCGAGACTGAAGATGCTCCCCTCAGTGCGACAAGCCTGCGTTATGAAGAAATTCGTCGATCGCCCGGCGCCCATGGTGATGTCAGTCGAATCGTCGCGGTTCTGCCCAGCGTCGCGCCATCAACGGACCAAACCAACAACCTTGTTGTTCGCGGCGGTAATCCCGGCGAAAACGGCTTTTACGTCGATAATATTCAAATCCTCAACATCAACCATTTCCCCACTCAAGGTTCTGCAGGCGGCGCTTTGGGAATCCTGAACGTCGAATTTATCGATGATTTTTCCTTTTATTCAGGCGGTTTTTCGGCAGCTTTTGCAGATCGCCTTTCATCTGTCATGGATATTTCATTCCGGCAGGGGAATCGCGAGCATTTGGTAGGTCAAGTAGATTTAAACTGGGCGGGATTCGGAGTGATGGGAGAAGGGCCATTGGCGAACGGACGTGGTTCATGGCTTGCCGGCTTGCGCCGGAGTTATCTTGATTTATTAGTCAAATATATCGATGTCGGCAATACAATCGCTCCACGGTACAGCGATGCGCAGGCCAAAGTGGTCTTTGACATAAATCCTGACCATCAGCTCACCTTGCTGGAAATCGGCGCCGTTGATGAAAATCATGCCGATCGCCAAACCGCCATCGACAACAAAATGATCGCCTACATGAATCAGAATCTGCTGCAAAACACTGTAGGATTGAACTGGCGGGCCTTGTGGAACAAGAACGGGTTTTCCAACACATCCCTCGCCTGTACGCGCGATCAATACCATGAAGATGTTTTCGATACCGGCAGCAACAGAATGCTGCTTCAGCGACGCAGTCAAAATCACATCTTTTCCTTTCGCAATATCAACCAACTGAAACTCAATCATTCAAATACGCTGGCTTTCGGATTTGAATCCAAGTTTTATAAAGCTGATTTAAATAATACTTTTAAAGAGCAATGGGATGCTTCAGGGACTCCCCTTCCGTCGTTGACGGTTGACAGAGAACTCGATATGGAAATGTATGGAGGATTCATCAATCATACATGGAGACCATATTCTCGATTGACTGCCGAGGCGGGTATGAGAATTGATTACTCTTCGCTGCAGAAAAATGGATACTTCTCTCCTCGAATAATGCTGAATTTTGAGCTGACGTCAAAAACCATGCTCAGCGCGGCTGTTGGTCGATATGTTCAGAATTTACCGCTTGAACTCGTTGCGCAAAATCCGTCTTTTAATACACTGTCCAGCCTGCAGTCAGATCATTATATCGTGGGTCTTTCGCATATGCTGAACGAACATACTCGCCTGACATTGGAACTCTACAAAAAGCAATATAGTCATTTCCCCATGGACAAACAGCAACCTGCGTTTTTCATCATCGATGAGCCGTTTTATAATAACGGTTTTTATCGACCCTATGAAACCCTGGTGGATAACGGCAAGGCATTGTCACGGGGCATTGAATTGATGGTGCAGAATAAATTGACGAAAAATGTCTATGGATTGATGAGCGGCTGCCTGTATCGCGCAGAATACACCGGACTGGACGGTATGAAATATCGGCGCACTTTTGATCAACGCTTTCTGTTCAGCGCCGAAGGGGGATATAAACCCAATAATCTGTGGGAAGTGAGTCTGCATTGGACATTATCAGGTGGACGGCCTTATACGCCGTTTGATATCCAAATGTCGGAGGAGATGAACTCCGGAATCATTGATTCAAAGCGCGTGAATGGTGAACGCTATCCGGCTTTTAATTGGCTGAATATTCGAGTCGATCGACGAGTTCATTTTCTCAACAGCAATCTGGTCATGTATCTGAGTATCTACAATGTGTTGAATCGTAAAAACGTCTCGGCATTGTTTTGGAATCCGGAGAGCAACCGTCAAGAAGTCATTAATCAATGGGGGATGCTGCCGATCTTCGGCATTGAATATGATTTCTGACAAGCTGTTGAAGCTTTTCCTTGATAATTTCATTAAAAATGTTAATTTAGATTGCAGAAAAGCTTAATTGGAGGAATTATGGGCAAAGGCGACCAACGAAGCCGTCGCGGGAAGATTTGGCGCGGCACTACCGGCAAAAGTCGGCCGAAAAAAAGCGGCAGCGCTAAAAAAGCCAAATAAATTAAACCCCGGCTCATAAGTCGGGGTTTTTTTATTGAAAGATCGCAAATTATCAACCGGGCTCTCATCGGGGATTTCAATTCTCAAACCATAAATAAAAAAGCCCTGCAGATCATTCTGCAGGGCATCTTCATTTATAACGAAGCGATTTGATTATTTAATCACTGCGAACTTGCCGATTTTAATACCCGCTTCTCCGGCATCGACATGATAAATATAAACGCCGTAGGCAATATCCAACAGATCCTTGGACTGCATGTCCCAAATCAGCGTTCCATCGGATTCAGACTCGGACACATGTTCGAGCTCACGCACCAATTGTCCGCGGACATTATAGATACGAATGGTACATTTCTGCGGCAGGTGAGTGAAATGAAGTTCGCGCGGCCCGCGACCATTGGAATAGGGATTCAACGGTTCCCATCTGTTGGATACAATATAGGGATTGGGCACCACGCGGATGCGGTCGATTTGCGCAGCAGCCAGCGCATCGTCAATAGATACACCGCTTGAGGTAAATTCGAAAACATCGGCCGACAGAAATGGCTTATCGGTCTTTATGCGCAGGACATCGCCAGGCTGGGGATTGGTATGCAGCGTGTCGTTAGTGGCAGTGTCCAATTCGAATGACCAGGAGAACTGAGCATTTCCATCTTGATCCGTCTCGAACAGGACAACTTGATCGGTACGGGTTTTATCGGTAAAGCCGGTAAATTTTCCCTCTTCACCGCTCAGTACATCCTTTTCCCAAAAGCCAAAAGTCGCATTCTTACCGGTGATGGTGTTGGTGATCCTAAAGTTAACCGGTATGGCCGGTAGAGTACGTGTTTTGGAAACAGCCACTTCCGAAGCGGTGTCAATGCCGACTTGGCCAAACTCGATCATATAGTCATCAGGCGTTTTGGTGCCGATCAAGGTGCTGTATCGGAAACCCTGGAAAACATAGCCGTAAACATCCGGCCTGCTCCACCGCGTGCTGTCAGTGTTGAGCGTCAATTCCGCAACGTTTTGCAGCTTTAGCTGAAATCCCGAAACAATCGGAAGCTGATCCGTGGCCGCAACAGCCGGAGATTTATTGATCATCGTATCCGGCGGTACAGCGGTTATGTCGATCAGGCTGAGCGTTTTGGTGATTGGAGTAAAGACACCCGCAGCATCCTTGATTAATGTATCTTCGAAAATCACTCTAAAGTTGTGATTGCTCGGTATCACGGTACGGTCTATGATTTTATATCCAATTTTCCCTGACGCACGGCTGCCCTCCAGCAGGGTAAATCCATCCAATTTTGCATCGACATAGCCGGAAACCGGCGCTTCGGGACGAACGATCGCGACATTGCTGCCTTTGTCAATTTCACCGGATGTGCTGATGGAAATGAACTTGGAGCATTCAGACGGGGCAATCCCTGATTCAGGCATACCGTGATCGTAGGAGGTGATGGCGTAATAATACTTTTGTCCATTGACCACCGTGGTATCGGTCCAGCTGTGAACCAATCCGGTATTGGTTCCGAGATCGAAACGAATACCCTTGATGGAGACCGGTGCGTAACCTGAATATTCGTTGTTCAGATCAAACTGAACAACCGGTTTGCGATAGGTCGTGGAGCCATAGCCGTCCGAAATGGGAATCATATCGTTCCACCCGGGGTCTGTGGAGCGATAGATTCGGTAACCTTCAAAATCTCTTCCGGCAATCGGATCATAGGATTGTTCGGCGAAATCATCCCAGAGCAGGGTAACGCGTCGATCTCCCGGTATTGCCGTCAACTTGGGGATATTGGGCGCTTTGGAAAAGTTATAGTTTTCATTATAGGCTTTGGCAATCCAACGGGCATTGATCATATAGTCATCCGCATTGATACCGCACAAGATGCCCATGGAGAATCGCTGGACTTCGGTGGGTACCATGGGGAAATAACCTGACCCATAAAGCAGCTCGATGTTGGCGTTTTCCAGCAAGTTATCAAAATATCCGGGGGTAATGTTACCCCACACCAATTCGTCCTGATAATGCGGCATGTCTTCCCAGATGTACAATTTAAAGCTGGTGAGTCCGATCATATCGGTCTCATCGATATCTGTTTTATCGATATGGGGCTCGCCGGGGAATTCAGTACCGGCGCCGGAGGTAGCCATACCGTCGCCTTCGCCGGGATCGCCGGAAAATGCCACACCGTCATAGCCGACATCATCGGTCAAAATATTCCAATCGCCGTCATTATCGACAAAATCATCGCGTTGCTCGTCCAGTAAAATATTATCACTGCCGGCGCCAGTCAAGTAATCGTGATATTTTAATCCGACATAGAGATAGCGGGTCGTTTCGCTCCCGGGCTCGCCAATGGTCGAACCATTGTTTTCATCAATAATACCATTCAGGTTATCATCGACCAAGTTGTTCTGTACTTCTTCAACAGCCTTGCCCGGCCAGAACTTGAATACCAAATCCTGATAGTACGTTTTGACAGTATCCGTGCCCATTTTTGTCAAGGTGCGCTGGAACGTTTTATAGTCGATGAGTACGATATCGTCGCCTGTATTGAGAGTTCTGGGCATAAACATGGATTCTTCGATAACCGGGCCCGCATAGCCGCTGCCGTCGCCGTCATTGTCAATGCCATCGTATTGGTTGCCTGGACTCTCCAGGAATGCTCCGCCAAAATAACCTACCGGAGTCCATCCGCCGCCGCCGATATCATCATAATCATACAGAAACGCGACGTCCTCTTCCTGATTAAAGGCGCCCATATCATCACCAGAGTCGCCGGAGCCATTCATCACGTCGCCCATATTATTGCCGAATTTGTAGCCGAAAACGACTTTGTCATGCTCGTAGGTGCCGATATTTTCCAGGTCAAAAAGAGCAAACATTCCGTCTTCAACCAGCGCGTTGGACCATTCGAAAGTCCGCACCCACATGCGAATGCCCAGGCCTTTGCGCGATGAATCGTTGACATCCGGATAGAAATTAAATTCCTTGTTCATATAGTCATCGGAGACAAAGAACGCTTCTTCATCGGCATTGAAAACGTCCTTGCCGAAATAGCCGTTCCACTGTCCCGGCCAACCCGGATCAACCGGATCATCAATTTTATCCGGCCAAAAGTCAGGCCATGCCCATTTCCATTTGCTCATGGCGATTTTATTGGTGTCTGCGCTCGCAAAATTGGGCAAGGGAAGAAATGTCCACCATTCGCCGTTAGGGCCGGTATCGCCCGATGACCAGGAACCGGCAGAACCATCGCCGGCACTGGTCACATCGCTGACAATGTGCGTGACTTCACCCGTCGCATCCAACACTTCAGCACCTACAAAGACATTGCCGTCGAGCATGTAGATGTGTCCGGTGTTGATCGGCCATTCGCCTCCATAATCACCGGTCTGCTTGGTGCCAAAAGTACCGTCATTATATATTGTGGTTCGAAACTGATTGCCGGCATGTACGCCATTTCGGTGGTTGGCAAAGTCGCCATGCAAGCCTTCCAGTTGCGCAAAGGCGGCGGCTGACACCAAAATGGTGAATAGGACAATTAGAATAAGTGATTTAAAATAATGCATTTTCCTTCTCCTTCTTTAGAACTCCAGGGAGAAACCGAGTTGAATTTCCCGTGGCGCTGTATACCAGCCCGGCTGTTTAACATAATCATCAACCGTACCAATACGCTGCGGATTATAGGTGATCGCCCAGGGACGAACCGTTGTCGTATAGTCTGCAACGCCGGTATCGCCGTAGACAGCGACTTCATCGCGGATATCAAAGATGTTGTAGATATTCAAGAAAACATTCAGGCCGACTCCGGAACTGACCTCGAATTTGCGGTTGATATATAAATCAACACTCTTCTGATTCGGCAGTCTTTCGCTGTTTTCTTTCAGACCAATCTGAGCAGCGCCACCGACCACAGAACCGACGGGGATGCTCGGCGTATATGGCCTTCCGGTCCAATAACGTCCGACCATTGAAAAAGTCCATCCCCGCATATCCCAAATCAATGATCCGTTGAGCGTATGGTTCTGGTCCCAGTTCAATGGGATGAGGTTCAAGCGCGGTTCCTGCTGCGCCTGAACGGCATTGAAAGCATCGGTTGGATTGGAGTAGGTGCCTTCCGCGATTTGGAATGAATAATCCACCCGTGCGGAGAATCCATTGGTGTATCGTTTTTCCAGCTTCAAGGTCACGCCGCGAACATTGGCGTAGTCCTTGTTTTCATATTCAGCATATTGAATTCCAGGTACCGGCGTCTGGATGAGCGGGCTGGTGCCGACCCAATCGCGGACATCTCGGTAAAATAGCGTCAAATCGACGCCGACATCCTGAGTGATCTGCTGCTGCAAACCGATTTCGTACATGACGGTTTTCTGCGGCTTCAAGTCGGCATTTCCCATGATAAAATAGCCACCGCCTTCGGTGATCTTGAAATCCGGATTCTGATAGAGGTACTGAAACTCGGGAATCTGGAAAAAATGTCCATAGGAAAAGTGAATGACGCCGCGATCTGTGATCGGATAGGCGATGCCCAACCGCGGACTGATCTGCATTTTGGGATCAACGCCGGTGTGCATGAGAGCGCGCCTCTCCTCCGGCGTATATTCAACACGATCCGCTTCGGCAGCATCAGGATTCACATATTTGTGTATCGCTTTTAAAGGAGAATAGATGCTGGGATCACTGGGATCGGCAATTTGGATGTGATCCGGATCAAAATAGTCATAACGCAATCCCAGGTTGACGATGATCTCTTTGAACTCCATTTTATCCTGCAGATAAGCCGAGAATTCCTTCGGTGTTCGAGTATATTGGTCATGATAGACGCTCGAAGTCGGGGGAATAAACGGCTGGAAGGGAACAATCTCCGCGCCGCTCTGTGCAGAAACCTGAGCCTGCAGGGTGTAAGAATCCAATTTCAACTCATGATTGCGGAATTCAAAACCACCTTTAATCTGATGAGTCCGGTTAATCTGGCTGGTTAAGTCAAATTTCCCAACAGTGTATGCTGTGCTCCGCTGGTAACGGTTGTTTGAAGTTCCGACATTATTAAAACTATACGTCGCCGGAGCAGAAACTGAATCAGGATGAACGTATCCTGAAGGTCCGGATGAATCAATGATATAATTAAAGGGTACACGCAGGTCTTTTAGTTGTTGCAGAAAAGCCGCCCCATCTGTGGAGCTAGGATCAAAAACCTGCGCTTCAATATTATTCGCCGTATCTTGTGCGACAGTGATCAGGTATCTGGGCATCGCCAAAGGATTGTCGTACAAATAGGATTCGTATTCGTTGTAAAAGCGATTCAACTTGATTTCATAAAATGTATTTTGCGACAACACATGATTCAAAGAAAGGATATGGCTGGTGCCGCCGCCCAATTGCTGCGGTTGACTGTCCGGGACATATTTCCATTCTTTAGAAAAACTGCGCTGATTATAAAAGTCGTTCCAAAAAACATTATAGCTGACCTTGATTGAATTGGTGGCTTTCCATGTCAGTTTTCCCTGCAGGGAGGTTCGGTGGCCGGCATTCATGGGTACCAGGCTGCTGTCGCCGGGATTCCCCTGAGGAGTAAACCACTGACGTCCATAGAGATATCCGGCGGATTGATAAAAGCGCGCATTGGTAAAAAAGGTCAACCGGTCGCCGGTAAAGGGGACTGGGCCGCTCAAACTGCCTTCAGCATTATAAGTCGGATTCAGCTTTGCCAAAGGATTTTCGTACTCGGAGCTCTGAGTAACCGCACCCGTGACAGGATCAACCATGGTGTTGACGCGTTTGAGAATTGAGAACTCGTCTCCGCCGGTCACATAATCGCCGACATATCCGCGAATCATACCATTATAATTCTGACTACCTTCTTTGGTGATGATGTTGATGATGCCGGACATCGCCTGCCCATATTCGGCATTGAATGTACCGCTGACGACCTGCAGCTCTTCAATGGCTGAATTTTCAACATTGACGCCCATGCTGCCGGAAAACACATCCGTTGTCGCTACACCATCCACCCAATAGGCCACTTCACCGCCGCGTCCGCCGCGAATGTGCAGTGTGCTTCCTGATCGAACGATACCGGCCTGAAGTTCGAGGACATCCCGCACTTCCTGCACCGGTAGATTGGCGATTTCGTTCGAACCTACCGATGATAATGAGGAAGTCATATCCATTTGTACCATGGGCCGTTCGGCGACAATGGTCACTTCCTCACCGGCAATGACCTCCGCCTGCAGCGGAATATTTTGTGTAGTGGTCAAATCAATTTTCACATCAACTTCCTGAATCCGGGATTTTTTATATCCCATCATCGAAACAATCAGCGTGTATCTGCCTGGCGGAATATTGATGATGGCGTATTCGCCGTCTATATCGGTGGCGTCACCCAGAGAAGTTCCCTCGATGACGATATTAACTCCCGGCAAGATCTCTCTGGTTTCGGCATCGAACACCCTACCGGAAATTTTGCCCGTCGTTCCTGCCTGAAGCAAAAGCGGCGGCAGACACAACATGATCAGGAAAATCAAAGATATCTGTATTTTACGCATAGTATTTCTCCCATTCTCTTGGGGAAAAAGTATCAATCAGGTGAATTAGAAACCAAGTGCGACGCTGAACATCTGGATTTCCTTGAGCACGCCGAAATCCTGGTACGCATAATCGATCATCAGCTTCATCCCGCTCACATTCCAGTGAAATCCGGCGCCAAAACATATCCCCT
>RPQV01000049.1 GCA_003818595.1 Calditrichota bacterium | reverse complement strand
TGATCTCCCCAGAAGAAATCGAAGACGAGCCTTGGAAACCACACGAAATGAAAAAAGGTCAGCACCCCATGCAAGCCCAGGTTGGGGATTATGTCCTGTTTTTGCGCAAATCCGCAATTGAGATCAAATTCGATGGCGACCTCTATCTGATTGTACCTCATGCCGCACTGCTGATGCTGATTCGAGATATCGAAGATGATTAACCTTCGAAAAGGACATGGACACTTTCATATTGCATCGTCTCCTTCCTCGGTTTTCCTGAACACCACCAACATTAATCTCGACACCCACGTACTCTCAAACCGTTTATACCGAAAGTTCATCCATTTTTATCAAGCCAAATCTGCATTTGACGGTCACGTTGATGAAACGAGAAAGGACAGATTATGAATCGTCGAAGCTTTCTAAAAAACAGTCTGACTGCTGGAATCTCCATGGCAGGATGGTTTGCCGGATGCAGTATCCGTCCGATTGGTCATCTTTACAAGATTTCCCTCGCCGAGTGGTCGCTCAATCAATCACTTTTTTCGGGTATCGTACAACATTTGGATTTTCCAGCGATCGCAAAGCGGGAGTTCGGCATCAATGCGGTCGAATATGTCAATCAATTTTTTATGGATAAAGCGGAGGACAAAAGCTACCTTGCTGAAATGAAGAATCGATGTGATGATCTGGCGGTTGAAAGTGTGCTCATTATGTGCGACAACGAAGGACGTATTGGCGATCCTGATGCAATGATCCGCAAACAGAGCGTTGAAAATCATTATAAATGGATAACTGCAGCACAATTCTTGGGATGCCATTCCGTTCGGGTCAATGCCAACAGCGAGGGAACCCCTGAGGAGCAACAGAAACTGGTGGCAGATGGCTTGTATCAGCTGGCGGAGTTCGGAGATGATCATAACATCAGTGTGCTGGTAGAAAATCATGGCGGCAATTCATCCAATGGCAAATGGCTGGTAGGCCTTTTGAAGCGTGTTCACCATGCACGCGTTGGGACTTTGCCTGACTTTGGCAATTTTCGCATCAGTGATAACGAATTTTATGATCGATATCTCGGCGTTGAAGAATTATTGCCCTTTGCCCGAGGAGTAAGCGCCAAATCGAGTGAATTTTCCCAAGCCGGAATTGAAGTTCGCACTGATTTTTTGCGAATGATGCGGATCGTGGTCAAATCCGGCTATCGCGGACATGTCGGAATTGAGTACAGCGGAAAGCCGCTTTCTGAAAAAGACGGTATTGCGGCGACAAAAAAGCTTTTGGATCACATACATCAACAATTGCTATCGGAATATCAGCTGTTCAATGGTTAATCTTCACCGCTGTATGCTTCACTGAGGATGAAATGGTTTGCTGCTGGAATGCGTGCAGACCAAAACCTCTCAAATCAATCGATGGATCAGCTATTGTAATACACAATCGTCGAGCAGAGATTTCAATTCAGCGCTGTTTCTCGGCGCCCAACCGAATGCCTTTTGCCAGACATCTCTACTCTCCATGCACAAATATACAAAAACCGTAGAAGAATACGATCTGATCCATGAATACATGGCGCGAAACAATTCAACACGAATGGGACGGAAATAGCGAAGCTTTTTATCGACCCCCGGCAATAGCTCCCCCAGAAAAATGCGGGATCGCGGATGATTCGCGCGCATGATCTCGTCAAAAGCTGAAGGATAACGAAGGGCGCCCAAACTTATCCAGGCGATGTTGTCGGCCTGTATTGTCGAAAAAATCCGTTCGACAATATCACGATATCCAATCTGCCAGTTCTCATGATCAATCATCGGATCAAAATGAAATGCCAGTTTGTATCCTGCATTTTGAGCTTCCCTGGCTGCTGCCAGACGCGCCTCGATCGAAGCGGCCTTTCCTTCATCGCTTTGAGTTACTGTTTCTGCATTCAAAGACCAGGCTAATACTGTTCGACGCTTGTGGCGTAAACTCAACAGTGGTTGCAAATGTACATTTTTACTCTTGAGCTCGATGATTGCATTATGCCGTTTTGAAATAAAAGTGACCAGTTCAGGCCCCAGTTCAGAAATAGGTTCCAAAGTCAGGCTGTCTGTTAATTCGCCGGTGCCGATTCGATAAAAGGAATTGGGATGCTGCGATAACTTATTGTCCAGTTCAGTAAACATATCTCCGATATTGCAATAAATGGTGATCAACGGATTATGAAGATATCCTTGGAGAATACAATAGCTGCAGCCGAGGTCACAACCAGCCGCGACGTCAAGATTGTGATAAAGACAGCAAAGATGTTTTTGAGTGCCCGGACACAACCGCAAAAATGGGCCTCGTTGTTTTGCCAACAGCAAATCATGATTCCATTTCTCATCAGATCCTAATTGAAAAGTCGCAGGAAATTGGTTAGCATCATCAATATATTCAATTGTTTGGTGTGGAAATTTCTGCAAAATTCGTCGCGTCATCGCCAAATCTGATACACCAGACTCAACGAATATTCGTCTAGGTTGAAATATGTCGGGAATAAAATTTTTATTCATACCAAATCAATCATCTTTTGAATGTATCCATTTTTTATCATCATCTCAAGATGATCCAGTTTTTGCAAAAGTTCGGATAAGGAGCTGAACCGAATATTCAAGCTGAATTCATTTGTCTCAAAATAGGGCGGATGATGCAAATCGAGTCCCGGCGGCATTTGTGAGGCCTTTAAAACTTCCTCATACTGATTCTTGACAGTAATATATCGCGGATATCGTTTTTCCCACAGCAACTCTTTTAAATGCTCGGTTTTCTGAGAAAAAGTCCAGGAGGGCTCTGTTAATATCTGCGTAAACCACTGCTCTGCAGTAAGTTGTGCGATCGTCAAATGCTGTATCTGTGCAACGTCCACCAGCAATTGCAAAAATTCCCGTTGGCGATTTTTCCCCAAACGAAGGGTGTCAAAGACTTTGATCATGACGGCACTATCCAAATCGTCGAGAGTTTGAATCGTGTGAAGAAGATCAAG
The DNA here is from genome assembly GCA_003818595.1 of Calditrichota bacterium. Classification (GTDB taxonomy): domain Bacteria; phylum Zhuqueibacterota; class Zhuqueibacteria; order Residuimicrobiales; family Krinioviventaceae; genus Fontimicrobium. Next base: position 9,046 of record RPQV01000049.1, on the reverse strand, counting down.
GGGTACCCGGTCATCGATGATCGCCTTTTGCCAATCATGTGATAAATGGGCTATTCCTTCATAGAGCTCAAAAACTTTCGGATTTCGTCCAAATCCGAGTATTGGCAAAAAATCTGCTAAAATTTTCTCCCGCGTCAGCCCAAATTCCTGTAGGCGTTGCAGAATATAGGATAATTCTACAGGATTAAAATCGCGATGAGTGAGATTATCCAGTAATGCATGCAATAAAATCTCCGAAGCTGGTTCCACCGAGTCAAATACAAAGGCACTCAGTTTGGTCGTCATTCCCAGTTCCCTGAGCACCCTGACACGTCGAAATCCGCACACAATCCGAAATTGGCCTGAATTGTTCGGCTGCAGTATCGGCGGATTCAACAAACCGATTTGCTCAATCGATGTGAGCAAAGGCTTTATATTTCGACATGACGGGATATAATAGGTGTGATCCGCGTCATCAATTTCATCAAACTTGACAGGTACAAAGGCAAACTGCGTTTTTATCATTATTTTTCCACATTAAATGAGTATTATTTTCGAGACGCGATATGAATGTAAATAATTCACTACATTATAATCGTGGAACCAGCATAAATGCAAACCTGTTCATGGCTAAAAGAGTTTGAGCTGTTGGGATCGTCTTTGGGACGCTATATGAGCGTCACAGAACTGCAGAAGATCGGTTGAAATCCCGGCGGTAAAGCGGGAGGCTTCCTGGTTCTGCCTCCTGCCTCTCAGCATCCGACGCTTTGCACGGGTGAGATGCAGATGAAAACGGGCTCGCGTCATGCCCACATACATTAGGCGCCTTTCCTCCTGAATATCGCACTTTCTCCCTTCAGCATAAAACGGCAACACTCCTTCTTCGCAACCCACAATAAATACGACGGGAAATTCGAGTCCTTTTGATGCGTGTAATGTCAATAGGCGAACCCGGTCCGCACGATCATCCATTTCATCGATGCGCCTTTGCAGCAGTAGTGCATCCAACAAATGTTCTGGACTTTTCGAAAAAGGTCCTGACCGCTCCTGTAATTTCCTCAATAAACGCAATGTATCTGCTCTGGTATCGTCTTTCTTCACCCATTTTTTCATCAATGGGAAAAATGAATCCATATCCGGTTGTTCACGCCACTTTTCCAATTGTGTCAAAAAATGGTCAACCTGCATTTGATCCATAAAATATTCGGAAGCGACAGATGATACATCCTCGGTTGCCATATTGTTGCCTCTCCGCCACGCAGCGAGAATCAATCTGACAAAAGATTCATTGCTCAGCCAGCCATCATCGGCATAATGAAACGGGATACCGGCACGACCCAATGCCTCAATTAATGGAAGAGCCAGAGTGCGAAATCGGAACAGAACTGCGATATCTGAAAAACTGTAACGCGCTGTGACAGAGCTAATTACACGATCACTATCATAGGAGAAAAAGGCTGTTCCACCCAAGAGCTGCTCAATCCGTTTAACCACGAATTCCGCTTCACTGTGTTCAGTTGAAAATGCCCCCAAATGGATTTTTGTTTCAGCATGCATGGTGGACCACAGCTGGTTTGTATCAGCCTGGATTTCCTGGGTCAACATTTGTCGCGCGCCGGTCAATATATTCTGTATCGAACGATAATTCTGCATCAACCGCAAAGATGTGGCATGCGGAAAATCATTGATAAGGCGCTCACAGATCGAAGGCTCAGAGCCTCGAAAACCATAAATTGCCTGCTCTGCATCGCCATACACTGAGACATCTCGGGCAGTTATGGCCAACAATCTGAACAGTTCATATTGTACACGATTGAGGTCCTGGAATTCATCAACAGCGATGACTGGAAATCTTTTAAGCCATGTACGCCGCAGTTCGGCATTCTGGCTAAGAAGTCTAAAAGGCAGAATAATCAAATCCTCAAAATCGACGCAGTTCTCCTCGATGAGAATCTGCTCATACCGTTCAAACAAACCGGCAAAATCCGGCGTTTCAGATTCACAGATTTCTACAGGAAGGGATTCAGACGTATATCCACGACTTTTACACCAAGCGATACGTTCAAATAATGATGCGGACAATTTGCCAAACTGCGTTGCCAATTGATCTGCTATATGGTTCTGCAATTGTGCATCAATTATGGCAAAAAACTGATTACGTCCCCAAAATTGTTGCTGTTCGCGGAGCAATGCCGCTCCCCACGCGTGAAATGTGGAAATGGTCATTTTGTCGACCACCTTCGGATCGATCATTGACTTCAATCGCACCCGCATTTCTTCTGCGGCCTTGTTCGTGAAGGTCAAAGCCAATATTTCTTCAGCTCGATATTCATTATTGGAAACGAGTGCTATAATTCTATGCGTAAGGGTTTTTGTTTTTCCAGTGCCGGGACCCGCCGATACCAAAAGAGGAGTGTGCCTATGGCTTACAGCTTGCTGTTGTTCTTGATTGAGGCCGGGAGCGGGGCTCTCGACGACGGAATATTCAACAGATTCGTCCTCAACAGTCGTTTTTTTTGTCGGAATCTTTTTAAGGGCGGATGAAGCCTCCACAAAAAAGAGTAATCCCTGCCTCAGTATTTGTTCACGTTCTTCCGGTTTAAAGATACGAATGACGCCGAATTCGCCATCATACCCGGGTTCCGGATGAACCTGTCCTTCCCGCATTCGCCGAATCGCCTCAGCGGTCAAATCTCCCGCTGTCCGTCCAATTTGATCCAGGGGCGCCTGCTGCAGAATGTACAGCTCAGAGCCTAATTCCTTTAACAGAGTCATGAAAGTGTTTTGAACTTTTTGTGAAGTGACCCCGCTCTGATGCACCTCGGAAAGCACTTCTGTTAAGGGAATCAAGCTATGGTAAGGCTTTGCTTCCTGCGGACGGAATCCTTCCGGCCGATCCGCTAACTGTTCGACACGATAGCTGACGCCTAAAACAACAGGTCCACCGCAGACTGGGCATAATTTATGATGTTCGATCGTTTCGCTGGGCTTAAACCGCACACGGCACTTGCGATGCCCATCAAGGTGATACTTACCTTCTTCGGGGAAAAACTCAATAGTACCCGCAAATTCATCGCCTGTTTTCTTCTTGAGAGCTGAAAAAATACCTTGATAACTGAGCTCTGTTCTGAAAAGATTAGCTTCGCGCGCCAGTTTTGCAGGTGAATGAGCATCGGAATTGGATATGAGCGCAAATGAATCAAGCATCGATAATCGCCAATTCATGGGAGGATCGCTCGAAAGACCCGTCTCTAAAGCAAAGATATGCGGATAGAGGTCTTCAAAGCATTCCTCCAACGAATCAAAACCGGAATTGGATCCAAACACTGAAAACCAGGGCGTCCAGATATGTGCCGGGACCAAATGGGCATCGGTGTCGGTTTCAAGTACGATTTCAAGCAAATCACGAGTGTCTAATCCTAAAATAGGGCGCCCGTCGGAGGTGATATTACCGATTCGTTCAAGTCGTTTCTGAAAAAGATGAACAGCCTGGAGAGACGGCATAAAGACCACGCTATGAACTTTGCGGACTCGCCCATTTTTTTTATAGATAGTGCTGATTTCTCCCGAAAGTAAATAACGGACTGTCGCATTATTGAATAAAGCCGTCGGCAATAAATCATGGGGGACATATTCATCTTTTAGGCGGAACAAACCGGGCTCTGCTTCGCCCAGCTTGGCTTCCATTTCACGAAACCACTGAGGATGAGATATATCGCCGGTGGCAATGACCGATAATCCTTTAAGTTTACCCCAACGATAAAGATTTTCAAGGTTCAAATCTTTACTCGTTGCCCGAGAATAAAAAGAATGGATATGCAAATCAGCAATGAAATTCATTTGAAATGTACGTCTGTATGATGTGCGGATAATAAAAAAAAGGCGGACGTAGGTCCGCCTTTACTAAATAACTGATTATGGGTTATACTTTTGCTTTATCCCATGCTTCCTTGTTTACAAATTTTGTCAGATTGCGCCCATCGGAGGTTTTTCCTTTGAGGGCATACCGTAGTTTTCCGGGTTCCCCGAAGGTCACTTTCTCAACGACTTCGGCCTCAACTTTTTTCCTCAGCTTTACATCATAAAAGGTGTCTTTCATCAGATTACCTCCAACATTTGGGGTTAGCTTATATGGTCAGCGTATTGCTGGTTAAAACGGCCACAAAGATAGGCCGGTCGCAAAACGCCACCCACCTACACTCATCGCCTCAAATCCGGAACGTCCACCAACGCCTCCGGAAGCGATTTCTAATTCGAAAAATAGAGCAGCTTTTGGATCGACGAAATAATTGATTCCCGCCTCGAGATAGAAGCCAGAGCCGATTTCTTCAGTGCTTTCCTGCTGGTCGGTTTCAAAAAACGACAGCTGAGCGTTTTCACTGATTCGGTAAGCGGCGATCCCAAATCCGTAAAAAGAACTCCATTTGCGTTCCAAAGGTGGATGAACGCGGAAGCCTATTTTCCCCCATTGTTCGCGCCACTTCGCCGACGCAAAACTGCTGCCCGTGGATGGATCAATGCCCTCCTTTCCATTTTGGTGAAAATTGCCATATTTAACTGTAAAATAATAAGCACCAAACGCCCTAACGCCTGCAAACCCGCCAAAACTTGCTCCCCAGCGATTGGCATACAAGTTCTCGAAATCCATTAAAGAAATTCGAAACGCTGCAACATCACCACCCAACATGAATCGCGGTTGAATCTTGGATGGGATGTCTTCGAACCATTGCCCCATCAAAGACAGCGGCGAAATCAAAAAGAAAATGACCACCCAGTTTTTCAAGTGATTTATAACCTTTCCAAAAAGCGCCGCTTAATTACCATCGGCATCAAAAGTTTACAAAAAAAGATCACTGAAGTTGCTGAACCCAAAATATTAAACAGTGCATCATACGGATCAAACAATCTTCCCGGTATATATTTTTGCACGACTTCATCAATGACGGCAAAAAAGAGAGTATATTTTAATGCTATGGTAACCGCAAAAGCGAGTCGATTTATTTCATATTTACTGAAAGAACGACACGCTAGTACGCCTAAAATAAAAAAAACAGCAAAATGCGCAATTTTATCTTGGGCATCGAATCCAAAATCAGGCATTTCAATTTTGGGATACCAAGTCAAAATCAGGATGGTCACAGTCCATACGAACAAAGGCAGATTCCATTTGATCATTTCTACCTCGATATCAACTTGAAAAGGGCCGAAGAAATTGAGGATAAAATATCGCCCGCCACCATTGCCATTTCGGTCAATTGCTCTTTGGCAACATCACCCGCAAGACCATGGATATAGACACCGGCAATGGCGGCATCTTCAGCGTGTAAACCCTGAGCCAATAATCCGCAAATAATCCCTGTCAATACATCTCCGGAACCGGCAGTGGCCATACCCGCATTTCCGGTTGAATTAATGAACACTCGACCATCAGGCGTCGCTGTCACCGTTGGACTGCCTTTCAGCACCACAGTACATTGCCATGTTTCAGCGCATTGACGTGAGACAGCGATGCGATCCGCATTGATTTCAGCAGTCGTCTTTCCAGTCAACCGAGACAATTCGCCGGGATGAGGCGTGAGGATTAATGATCCGGAATAGTTGGAGAACAGTTTTGTCTCTGCAGCACAAGCGTTTAGACCATCAGCATCCAATACAAGAGGTTTGTCAAGAGTCGATAATAGTTGCCGAACCAATTCAAAAGTTTGAGGATGGTGTCCAAGTCCTGGACCCAAACCAATGGCATCCTTACCCTGTATATTCTCCAGCACCATCGCCAAATTTCGATCGGTCAACCTGCCCGATCCATCATCTTCAAGCGGCAGGGTGATGACTTCAGTGACTTTGGCTTCCAAAATATCATTCAACGCCGCAGCGACGATCAAATAAACCAAACCCGCACCGACGCGTAAAGCAGCTTGACTCGTCAGAGCAGCAGCACCGGTAAAACCTCGTGACCCGGCGATGACGGCGGATGCTCCACAACGATTTTTATGGGCATCCGGAGGGCGCTGAGGCAATAAAGCAACGATATCCTTCGCTTCCACCCAAAATACGTGAGGAGAACTCTTTTCAACCACTGTCGCGGGAAAGGCGATATCGATGATTCGCAAATCACCGCAATGCTCACGTCCCGGCGAAAATAGCAGACCTCGCTTGGGCAAAGCCATGGTGGTCGTCACATCGGCGAAAACAGCCGCCCCTTCTACCATCCCGCTATCTGCATCAACACCGGTAGGAATGTCAACAGACAAAATCGGCGCCTGTTGGGCGTTCATATAATTCACCACATCTGCATAAAGCCCCTTCAGACCTCCCTTTGCGCCGGTGCCCAGCAGGGCATCGATAATCAGATCAGGCGTTTGTAAGGGCAGGTCGGAAGGTTGAATAATTATCGAGGGTTGATGCCCCATTTTCTGCAATATCTTCAAGTTTTTATCCGCATCGCTATCGGTTCGAGGCGAACCCAACATCCACGTATATACATGGAAACCTCGATTGATTAGATATCGTGCAATGACGAATCCATCTCCGCCGTTATTCCCCGGACCGCAGAAAATATACACCAATCGTCTGTCGGGAGCCGTCAAGCGCGCACAAACGATTTCAGCAATCCCTCTGCCTGCGTTTTCCATCAACACCATTCCGGGAATTCCAATGTCCTGAATGGCCGATTGATCAATCTTTGCCATTTCTTCGGCAGTTACGACAACAATCAGGTTGCAGCTCCCCATGTTTCGAATATAACTACCGCCACAGCAGAAAATGAACTGTGAGAGACACTGAGGTGGATGCGGTAGTTTTTTTCCAAGATGTTCAATGAATCTGAAAATGAAAAATGCGGTTTACCGATTTCGTCGTTGTAAACCTGAACATCCTGCCAACCGACACCTTTTTTTTGAAAGGACTCCGGAAGGCTTTTATAAAATGCTTCCTTGGCAGCAAAGCGCGCAGCGACTGAATGAATGAGCAACGAAGGGTTAACACAATAGTCATATTCAGACGGCGTTAAAATTTTTTTGAGGAAATGATCGCCCCATCGCTGTGCGGCACGTTTGATCCGTGTTATTTCAATAATGTCAACGCCGATGGAATGAATCATAATCAACAAAAACTCGGTTTTAAACGTATTCTTATTTTCCTGAAGCACAACAACAATGTGCAAAAGTTTAAACAAAATAACACGCAGCAATTTCTTTTGCAACAACTTTTGCTTGATTGTTTACTCAATTTGTGCTACTTTTTTGTTTCAGAACAACGTGAATAATCTATGACCGCAGAAATTTCTCAACTGATTGAACAAGCTTTATCCGGCGACCAAAAATCTTATGCTGAAATTGTCAGCCGTTATCGGGAGCAGATTTATCATTTCATCCTCAGAATGGTAAAAGATCGATCCCAAGCGGAAGATTTAATGCAGGAAACCTTTATTAAAGCGTTCAGAGCGCTTTCCAGCTTTAACTCGGATTATGCCTTTTCAACTTGGTTGTATAAAATTGCTGCCAATAATTGTATAGACTATTTTAGAAAGAAAAAGCTGCCGACATTATCTCTAGACACCCCCATGCAATCTAAAGATGGTGAGCTTTATCGCGAATTCGCCGATCGGGAACAGAGTCCGGAATTTGAGCTGATAAATCGGGAGCGAACCAGTCAAATTCATTTGGCGATTGAAGATTTGCCTGAAAAATACAAAGAGGCAATTCTGCTTCGTCATAGTATGGACAAATCCTATGAGGAGATCGCTGAGGAATTAGGAATTCCCCTCGGAACGGTCAAGGTTCGTATTTTCAGGGCAAGAGAAATGCTCAAGAGCAAACTCAAAGAACAACTTAAAAAACGCTGAACGACATCACTTCCGGCCTACAGACAGCAATCTCTTTACGAATGAATGAGCTTGTCCTCTCCGCTAATCCCTCCGGCAATACCAATGGATTTGTTTTTAAATTTTCTGCGTATCCGTCATTGAAAGCAGATTTTCGGTACGTTAATTGCACTTTATTTGATCAAAAATGACAGGGATTTTGCATAATTGCCAATACTGAATGGAATACAAATCATGCAGCCGTCAGACCTGCAGCAGGCGAACGGTTTGATTTCGAGGGCGTTCTCCCAAGGACGCATCGATGACGGATATGCTATCACCGATGTGCCCATGTGCCGACCGGACTTTCTCGCCATGTATCTCCAACAATGTCCTCAAGGTTGTTTTGTCTATAAAGAAGTCGGACAGTTGCGAGGCGCTGCATTCTGTCATATCTGGGGCAAAACTGGATGGTTCGGACCATTGGCGGTTGCACCGGAACGACATCATTTGGGCATTGGAAAACAACTCTTACACACCTGCATTGAATTTCTGCAAACCGCGGGATGCAAAACCATCGGACTGGAAACCAATCCACGCAGTAGTCGCAATATCGGTTTTTATGGAAAAAGTGGATTTGTACCATCCGTTCTTTCAATCGATATGATCAAGCCGGTACCTTCCAAACTGATCAATTCAGATGAACAACCCCATTCCACTATACGATATTCGACGCTCTCTCTCAATGGCAAAAAAGAATTCAGATTTCAGATTTGGAACTTGATGCAGATGGCTGGAAACGGAACCGATTATACAAATTTAATTGAATCAATCGATTCATTCAAACTGGGCGAATCACTCTTGTTCCGTCGCAAAGACACTTCCATCGGCTTTGCCGTCTTACAGACTAAACCGACTCAAGTTGAAGAACAAAATGCGTTGCTCCGCATCATTGCTTTTTATGCCCATCCCCAAACTCCTGACAACTATTTTCCCTATTTTTTTACCGATATACTGAGCATGGCGCAGATTTTAAAGTTAGATCGCGTTCTGCTGCGTCTACCGGCATATTCACCCCGAACTTTCGAACTCCTGCTAAATCAGAACTTTCGTGTCATCAGCAGCGATCTTCGTCTCACTTTAAAAGGATATCCTGAAATCATAGCACCTCATTTCCATTTGAACCGATGGGTCTGAGTCGGAAACCCCTATGTCTGCAAAAATTACGGCGACAACACCGTCGAGGGTCATATCCGCGAGCCGTCG
>RPQV01000048.1 GCA_003818595.1 Calditrichota bacterium | reverse complement strand
CGCGGCAATGACATTGAGAGCGATTTTAAACATGGGTACGCGACTGGCGGCAGAACCGTAATCGTCGCCGAAAACACGTTCTTCGACCATGCCCCAGAATAATGCCGTAATCGTCGGCAAAAGGATGAGTACCAATGCTGCGGGCAGCAGAAAACTGCGAAGGCTGAAATGGCGGCTTTTAATGACAAAGAACATAAACAGCAAAAATGCCAACATAAAGCCGATCCATGCTCCTCGCGTTCCTGTTAAAATGAGAATGATGCATCCCATAATAAAAACGATCAGACAGATCAGACGATTTCGTCTGCTTTTTTCGACCAAAAACAGTCCAAACGGCAATAGAAGTAACGATTCCATAAAGGTCGCCAGTTTATTGGGATGTCCCAGTGTCCCCATCACGCGCCACAAAGAACTGTCACCGTCCAAATCGGGCGGCGCCTCACCCAGAAAGTCAAGTCCCAACCTGCCGCCTGTGATAGCCTGGAGCGATGAGATGATTCCCTCAAAGGCTAGCGATCCAATCAGTACCCAGACGACCAGTCGGACATCCTTCTTATCGCGAATGTGATTGATCAGAATAAAATAAAGAATAAAAACCTTGAACATCCTGAAAACTTCCATAAAAGCAAGATCGAGTCGCGGCGCCCAAAGCATGGAGAGGGCGACAGCCTCGAAGTGGATGATGGCCGGAATTGTCAATTTCGAGAAAAACAAAGTGTAGGGTCTTTCTTGTGAGGCAATTTCAATCAGCCACACGAGCAAAAGACCGAGAACAAATAGATCAGTCAGATTGATGCCTGCCGTTGATGCTCCCGCCTGCTGTTCAAATTGATGCATAAAATTGATGTCGAAATGGACCGGCACTGAAATGACCGTAGCCGCCAGAAAAAAACGACGAATGTCTCGAATCAATAATGCAGCAAAGGGAAAAGATAAGCCGGCGACGAAAACGATCAAAAATTTTTGCGGGAAATCTGCCGCAAAAGTGACGGCGATTCCGACAAACACACCGATGGCGCCGAATAAAACGCTCTGCAACAGGCGCGCTTTGGGCAAAGAATTTAACACTTTTTACCCCTGTGGGATTGCCGGGCGATCGATTTCAGTTGAAAATTCATTTTCAGTTTCTCAAATGAAAAGAAAATTCCATGCGCCGTAAATATTAAAACAAAGGGTTCGATAGGAATTCGATACCGCACTTCAGCATAAATCAATGAATAACCGAATGAGAAGCACACTATCGAACCCAGAAGCAGCACACTCTTGCTGTTGAGAGGAAAGGAAGCGATGAATCCCATCAAGGCAAACAAAAAAATGGGCGCCATGAATAAAATGCTGATGATCTTTGCCGTCCGCCACAACGTCGAACTGGTGGTCATCATGCGCTGATCCTCTTTTTGTATCGACTTTTGATAGGTTGAAGATTGTGTATCCAATCGATCGGGATAAAGAGCCCAGAAATGACCCAATTCACTGACCATATACTTAATCGACTGTAAAGGATGATGCAGATATTGCGAAATAATGCGGTCAAGGCGATCTTGTTCGGTTCCAGAAGGGTGTTGCTTAAAATATTCCGTGGTGTCGGTAAAGCCATTCTCAATTTGCTGTTTTTGTCCTTCGAGATTATTCAAATCTGGAAAAACCGTATGCGGAACAGGCTGGCTCAAGGTCAATCGGCCATATTTTTGATAATTATGAACTGTCCACGGTGTCAGCACGGCAGTGAACACCAGCACATAAAGAACGAATCCCCCTACTTTACGCCGCCAGCCCTGCGGTTCGAACAGGACCCAAAGCAACAAAAAGGGTAGTATGAAAAAGAAAGCAGGGATGGTCAATGCAGCCAAGGCGGCACATAAAGAGCTCATGAAAAGAAAAATCCATTTCATGTTCTCACTGTAGAGTATCAGGCCGTAAATTGATCCCATCAATAATACAGTGAAGAGGTGCGTCGGATACAGGATAACGGATACGAGAAGAAAATGAGGATAAATGGCTGCCAGAGCGGCAGCAGCGAGCGCGGTTTTGGGAGCAACTATCCGCCGGGCAATTTGAAAAATGATCAGACATAACAACAGGGCGGCACATGCTTCGATCACCCTGACGGCCGTAAAAGAGTGGCCAAAAACCGCATAAACAGCAGCCATGACCAGCGGATAGAACGGCGCACGGTTGTATTGATCACCCCAACCCTCTCCGGCTAAAATACTCGTCGCCGCCTGATCATAGTGGCGCGCATCGCTGAAATAAAAACCCTGAGGATTCAATAAAGCAATCAATCCCAACCGGGCGACAAGCGCGAGCAATAATACCAGGAGCAGCAGTCGCTGTTGAAACATATTCTGCAATCGTTCATTGAACAAACTGATTTTCCTCAACCTGACGCGACCTCGCCGATGAATTCGGCAGCCCAACTAGTGTTATTACTTTTGAGGCTGCTTCGTTTTTCTTCTTTTCAAAATTCCCGTCCACTCGCCCACACCATATGCAATATGAGTTCCAATATACAAAAAATACAAATCGAACAAAAGGTCAAGACATTTGTATTTGAAGCAGATCATGATACTGTATATCAAGACACTGCCGAAATATAATACAGGTAACCAGCCGAAATAGCCAAGGCCGAATACCACCGGAAGCAAAATAACAGCAACCAACAGCATGGGCAGCAGCAAGACACATTTGATCTTTTGCGGATGTTTAAACATCAGCCACATGCGGCCTTTTCCATAAAGAGCCATATTTTTGAACCAGGCAGTCCGGGTGGGCCGGAGTTTGTGCGTCACCGCATTGCCGGCACAATAGATCAGGACAAATCCTCGATCGCCAAGTCGATAGCTGAGATCCTGATCCTCGCCGATATTGCCAAAGGTCACGTCAAAACCACCGACTTGCTCAATGCATTCTTTGCGATACAACACATTCACCGTCGGCAGATGGGAAACAACACGATCTGAGCTCCACTGTTTCCCCTGTGCAGATCCATGATTGCCCAGAAAGGTCTGCAAAAAAACACCCAGTGCACGATAAAATCGGCTTTCATTCTGAGGCGGTTCGTTGGCGCTTCCGACGCCGGCAAGATTATGCTGTTCCTGAGCATGTCGCTCAAAACCTTCGACCAAACGGCTCAGCCAATCAATCGGCACAACACAGTCCGAGTCAGTAAAGGCGATCCACTCAAAGCGAGCCTGTTCGAGAGCCAAATTCCGGCTGCAGGCGATTCCACGTATCGGATTGATCACCATTCTGACATGAGCAAAGCGGCTGCAGTATCCTTTCACGATTTGCTGGGTTTCATCTGTCGAATCATTGTCCACGATCAATATTTCGATCAGTTCTCGCGGATAGTTTTGCCTGACGAGTGAATCGAGACACGCCCGAATATTTTCTGCGCCGTTAAAAACAACAACAGCTGCTGTCACGGATTGCAATGATGACCACTCCTCGCATTCGTCTTCATGGTGAACATCTCCTCGGTTTTCGACAGAGAAAATCCGGAAGAATTTGATATCCTGGCGATCAAACGCTCAATTTCACCAATAAAAATATCATGGCGGAAACGTCGTTGAAACAACTCTCTCGCATTATTTGCAATGGCAGATAACGATATCTCCCCAGCGTAGAGTTGCCGGGTCACCTGCACCGCCTCTTCGAGATCATCAATCAAAAAACCATTGACGCCATCCTGAATCATCTCCGGAATGGCGCCGACAGGCCTGGCAATAGTGGGCACAGCCGCCGCCATGGCTTCAATAATGGTAAGGGGTTGACCATCCCAAGAACTGAAATGGATCAACAGATCATGCGCGATCAACGCCTGCCATTTTGCCTCATCGATGAGAACACCGGTAAAAATCACGCGGGAACTGTAGGCTTTCGCACGGAGTGTCGTCAGCATCTCTTCACGAAAATCAGCATTTACCCACTCACCCACCACGCTCAGAGTCCACGGTAGCGAGACAGCCTCCAGCAGATCGAGCCATTTCACCACATCCGCAAATCCTTTGGCGGCAGAAATCGCTCCCATATAAAGGAGCCGCATCTCCTGAGGATGACGGGGTTGCCTTTGGTGTACAAAACTCGGCGCTTCAAGGCCGTTATCGATCACTGCCAAGTGATGAGGATAACCGTTTGCCCTCAATGAGCGGGCGATACTCCCACTCAGAACCCGAACAGCGGAAAAAGCATCAGCAGAATGAACCTGACGAAACCGACGCTTCGAAAAATCAAAATCCATACCATGGAGATCACCGATCACTCGGATCCCCATCTTTTTCAGTACATGAGCCAACAGCAAGGTTCGCAAAAATGGATACCAATCTTTGGGAAGCCAAATAAAAACGATTTTCGGCCGTTGCAGGAGACAGGTGAACGATACCCGCAGCAAAAAATAGCTTCCGAAAATCAAGTTGGAGAGCAGAAATCGTCCCTGGGTGCTTTTCGAATGCGTCTTTCGATTGAAGGACAATACTTTATATTTACTTTCAAATGCCGCTGCCATCATTTGGTGCATCAGTTCACCACCGCCGAACGGCGGAGGAATTTTGAGAACCAACAGCACCCTAGGTTGTGCGCGGCGGCTCATGACCGTTCTCACCCTTCTTACGCACGATGTAACTGCCGATAGCCAATTCATGCACACACCCCCACAAAAGATGCTCGACCGCTTCACTCGGTCGATGAACGATCGGCAGGCCATGCTTATTGAAACTGGTATTGAGGATGACTGGTACCCCTGTCTTTTTGTAAAAATGTTCGATCACCTGATAGTATTTGAGATTATCCGGTCGAACGCTATGCACGCGTGCGGTATTGTCGATATGGATAGCCGAAACTATATCCTGCTCCCTGCCTTTGACAACGTCAAAGGCAAGCGTCATAAAAGGTGTCGGACAAAAATTTTCAAAGTGGCTGCTGCTTTTATCCTCGAGACAACTGGGAGCAAAAGGCATAAACCAATCTCGGCTTTTCATCTTGGAGTTGATCGTTTCGCGGATCGAAGGATCACGAGGATCTGCCAGGACGCTTCTTCGCCCCAGCGCGCGCGGCCCCCATTCTTCGCGACCCTGAAACCATCCGACAACCTTTCCGTCAATTAACGCCAAAGCCACATATTCCGGCAGGCTACCATCCAATTTCTCCCATTCGATTTGTGAGGAAAAATTGTTCAGCTCTGCTTCGATTTGTTCATCTGAATATTCGACCCCCAGCGCCGCGTCCTTCATTGAAAAAACCGTGACTTGACCTGTCTTCTGATGATAAAGTTCAAGTGCCGCTCCAATAGCGGTACCGCCGTCGCTGGCATGCGGATGGATAAATATATCCTCGACAAACGGCAATTCACGGATGAGTTTATTCACTTTGACATTTAAAAATGTGCCGCCGGCAAGGGCGATTTTATTAAACGGATATTTTGCATGGAGCTGCTGAACGAAATCGAGAATCCGTTCTTCAAGGAGCCGCTGAGCCGCGGCAGCCACGTGTTCTTTGCCGTATTGATCGATTAATTTCATGATCAGGCGTCCGGAAACGGTCTTCATCAGCACCGTATCGCGTGGAACCATGATATAATCGACCCAATAAGGGTATCCGTACCATTCTCCCTGATCATATTTGAAAACCAGGTGCTTCATCTGTTCATAGCAACGCGCCGGATCACCGTACGCGGCCAGACCCATGGTTTTTCCTTCTCCATCCATGTATTTCAGCCCGAGACAAACCGTGACCGCAGAGAACCATAGCGCCGTTGCGTACAACGGTATTTCTTCGAGCAGTTCCATGTCCCCATTTTGGCAGCGATAGATTTGACCGGCAATATTGCGGCCGGACTGATTGGGACCAAAGCCATCCATGCTGATCGTCAGACAGGAATCGAATCCGCTGCAGCGATAGGCGCTCGAGGCGTGGGAAAGATGATGATCGAGAAAAAATATCTTGTCGCTGGGCACGCCCAGTTTTTCGAGCCCATTCATAAAGCGTGAAGGCTTGAACATTTTTCTCACGTTCGGCGCCAGGTATTTGAGCACTCCAGTCAGGTTATGGCCGAATAATCCCCAAATTGAACGCGGCAAGTCGGTAAATTTACGGCAGAACAGATCATTATAAAAGGCAGAAGGCGGATATCCGACCGCAAAATAATCAACATCCGCCAAGGCGATGCCGCGAAAGGCCAAAGCCGCTTTGAGAGACTGAAGAGGAAAATTCATGTCATATTTGATGCGGGAAAATCTTTCCTCCGAAGTTCCGAAAACAACGCGTCCATCTTCAACCAAAGCAACGCTGCTGTTGTGATGTGTGCCGGCAATATCATTGAAACCGAGGATGATCATTGAAAGCCAAGTCTCCTTGATTGATGAACTGACGATTCTTATCGGCGCTCAATCCCCAGCATGCTGAGGAAAAAGGAGGCAAAAATCGTCTGTGAACCAATGATGATGAGCGTGGAAGCGAATAGAGCGAGACGAACTTGATCGAACGGTCCATATTCACTTTGAACCCAACGACTGAAGATCAATATGCCGAGCGTCAGGCCGACAACCAATATAATCGCGCCGACAGCCAGACCTCGTTCAAGATTAAAAATATGGAACATCCGTTTGAGAAAGGTTCCTTGGGGAAGAAAATTGTGCGTAACCGCATAGATACGGGCATAGAGGCCCAGCAAGATGGTTTGATATCCCAATATCGCTGATAAACTGCCCAATACCATGATATGCAGATCAACACTATGGCCAAGAATCTGCACAGGCCCCGGCAGAAGCAAAATCATAGAGATCATACCGACGATGAATAAAAAAAAGCCCGGCCACAGATAGAGGTGTGTGGGGCTGTGCAGCAACATAAAGCGAAGATGACGCCAGCCGTCGCGCAATGAACGCAGATGCGGCGCCCCACTGCGTCCATCAGGGTAGAGGGTGATGGGAATTTCCGTAATTTTGAGCCCAATCAATGCAGCCTTGATCACCATTTCCGAAGCAAATTCCATCCCGATGGTCTGCAGCTGCATTTTTTTATAAGCCTCTTTGGTGAAACCACGCATTCCGCAATGAGCGTCGGAGATGCCGGAATGGAAAAAAAGGTTCAGGATGCCGGTCAAGAGCGGATTGCCGACATATCGATGAAGCCATGGCATGGCGCCTTTTTCAATGACTCCCTTGAAGCGCGTACCCATGACCAAGTCATATCCATTTTGCAGTTTTTCGATAAATCTTCCCAAATCGGTGAAATCATAGGAATCATCCGAATCAGCGATGATGATATACTCCCCTTGAGCAGCCGCTATTCCGGCGCGATAGGCATTGCCATAACCTTTGCGCGTCTCTTCAACAACTTTAGCACCCGCAGCGTTGGCAATTTCGATAGAACCATCTACTGAGCCATTGTCAGCAACAACAACCTCTCCCTCAATACGCAGGCGTACCAAAGTTTCCTGAGCTTTTTTAATACAAATACCCAATGTCTCCCGTTCGTTCAGACACGGCATTACGACTGAAACCAACATAATTGATCACACTTTAATGAAAGAACAAGGAACTCTACTGACCCGTTCCTCTAAGCATCACCGGAATCGTTTTCGCAATGATTTTCAAATCGAGTTGAATCGACCAACAATCGATATATTCGAGATCCAATTTCATCCATTCTTCAAAGCGCATTTGATTTCGGCTGCCGATCTGCCAAAGGCAAGTGAGCCCCGGCCGCATGCTGAATCGACGCTTCTGCCACCTTTTTTCGATGCCTTCCACATCCCGCACAGGCAAGGGACGAGGGCCAACCAAGCTCATATCACCTTTGAGTACATTAATCAATTGCGGCACCTCATCGAGACTGGTTTTACGCAAAATTCTACCGATTCTCGTGATGCGCGGATCATCCTGGATTTTGAAAGCGGGACCATCAGCTTCATTCAAATGTTCAAGGTCCGCCTGCATCGCCTCGGCGTCCTGCACCATGGTTCGAAATTTGATCATATTGAATTTGCGGCGATTATAGCCAATCCTCTCCTGTTTGAAAAAAACAGGGCCTGGGGATGTCAGTTTGATGAATAAAGCAATGATCACCATAAAGGGCGAAAAAAGCAAAAGCGAAATGGAGGAGAAGGCCATATCAATGAGGCGTTTGAGCCACAAATATTCCAATTGGTGTGGCGATCCGGTGTAAACGGTCAATATGGGCTCATCTTCCAAATCAAATGCGGCTGTGTGAAGCGTCTGGATTTCGAACCAGTTCGACGGTACACGACAGACGATGCCCAAATCCTGGCACAACTTTATAATATAACGAATTTTTTCATAGTACTTGTTCACAGGCAGAACGATATACACTTCGTCAACAACATGCTTTTCGAGAAAATCAGGTAATTTATCAAGCGTACAGATGATCTTTGCTTTGGGACCACGCGGCAAATCATGACGAATTTCGTCATCGACAAAGCCCACCAACCGATAGCCCAACTCACGACGGCTCATCACTTTTTGCGCCAGTTCAATCGCGCGCGGATTGCTGCCGATGAACATGACATGGCGCAGATTGCGGCCGCTGCTGCGCAAATGTAAAACATATTGCCGAAAGAGCCAACGTTCTACAATCGTCGCTAATCCACATAAAATCCAAAAGGTTAACAGCACTTCTTGTTTGACATTATTACGGCCGAAAGCAACGCTGACCGCGCCAACCAGGAGAACTCCAACGGTTACGGCTTTGATGGTATCAAACCACTCCTTGATGATGTTGGAAAACCGTCGCGCCTGATAGAGACCAAAACTGGTAAAGAGGTACAACCATCCCCAAACCAGCAACAAGAGTGAGATAATATTGATGAGTGATAATTTGTACGAAAAGAAACCGATTAAATTGCGTGATATTTCTATTGGCGAATGGTAATAGAGTGAAAACGTAAATGTAATCAGCATGACAAAAACGTCGAACACCCGGGTGATATTATCAATCGCTTTTCTTCGTATATTGGTCATTTTACTTCATTTCCATTCATGCAGATGTGTTGTTAATGGATTTATATAGATAAAATCCACAGCATAAAAATGGCTTGATGTTTACCGTGTTCAAACATCAAACAGCTTCAGCCATGGATTTTTGGGCAAATATCAAGCCAATGTTAGTATGAACTTTTTTTGTATTTCGTGTTACGCTTACGCTCCTTTTCCGAGTAATAGGTATAATAATAATCATAATCTCCATATAGATTGCGTTCGCGAACATTATTCAAAACCGCGCCAATCATAGTGACACCCACGCGTTCCAGCAGTACTTTGGCCTTGAGAATGATGTCACGGTCGTTTCGCGCAGATTCCACCACCATCAAGGCTGCATCCATTTGCGGCGCTAAAACCGCAGCATCGGTGACGGCAATAATCGGCGGCGCATCGATAATCACGAATTCATATTTTTGTTTGGCCAGCGCCAGCAGATCGCGCATGGTCTCGCTTGACAGAATTTCAGAGGGATTATGCGGCAGAAGACCGCAGGTCAATACATCGAGATGTTCGATTTGGCTGTGATGAACAGCAGCCGCGAGTGAGTGATCCAATGAAACCATTTGTTGCACCGCTTTGCGCGCGCGCAATGAAGTATGCCGCAACGGATGCTGATCATCAAGATCATTATCCAAATCGTTTTCATCACCGTTCCGGCCATTGTCGCCGGGAAGGGAATCATTGTGATGAAGCAGGATATCTGCCAGTCCCGGTTCACGGTTGATATTAAATATTTTATGCAGCGTCGGACGACGGAGATCGGCATCGATCAACAGAGTCTGTAAACCCATTTGCGCAGTGGCGACCGCCAAATTAGCGGATGTCGTTGACTTGCCTTCTCTCGGACCGGAACTCGTAAGCATAATGGCCCGAGTTTTTTGAGCCAAGTTGGAAAACTGCAGATTGGTGCGCAGGGTTCGATAGGCTTCCGATGCCGGCGAAGAGGGCTCCGAATGGGTCACCAACACTTGAGGATTTCCTCTGCCGCCATTCATTTCTTCATCCACGGACGATAGATTTTTAATTTTGGGGATAGAGCCCAAAATCGTCAAACCGGTTTTCCGTTCCACTTCCTCCGGTGTTTTGAGGGTGGTGTCCAGGGATTCCATGAAAAACGCCAAACCCAATCCCACCGTCAATCCCAACATCAAGCCGATCGCGAGGTTGAGTTCTTTACGGGGCAGAATCGGTCTTTTGGGCAGCTGCGCCCGATCAATGATCCTCATATTGCCGACTTTTTCGGCCTCGCTGATCCTGGCTTCTTCACGTTTTTCTGAAAGCATAATATAGAGATTATTGGCCAAATCGCGCTCCCGCGTGAGACGCGCCAATTCAAATTCTTTTTCAGGCAAATGGCGCAAAGATTGTTCATATTCCGCCAGAGATGACGCGAGTGATTTCTCCTGGGTCCGCAGCATTTGCAATTTCAGATCCAATTCTATTTGTTGTTGGTAGAGCGAAGACATTTGCGATACTGGATCAATCATATGCTCGTTTTCGGCAAAACGACGCGCCTCTTCAGCCAGAGTCACTCGCACGCGTTCCATATCATCTTTCATCTGCAGCATTTTTGAATTATTATCCGGAACTCCCTGCAGTTGCAGCTTGATATAATCATCCTGCAGGTCAGTCAGTTGGGTTTTCAATTGCTGCACAATTTGGCTGGACACATTGGCCAGCGAAGGCGCCAGCTTTGCCTGCTGGGTATTGATTTGCTCTCCAATCGACTGAAAATACTGCTCTGTCCGTTCACGCTCATTTTTGGCCTGTTGATACAGGAGCTCGATGTTTTTGGCGAGCTGGAGTTCTTCCTCGACTTCTTTATCTAATGAAGTGACTCGGTTGGCGACTTTGAATCGGCGCAGGGCATCCTCGGCGACATCCAAATTTTTTTTGTACGATTCCCGCTGTTCTTCGATAAACACCCTCATATCGCTGACGCCCTCGCGTCGGATGCGCAAATTGCGTTCCTGAAGCACATCGCAAAGCGCATTGGCAATGGTCATGGCCATATAAGGATCATTTTTCGCACGCACCTTGATTTGGATGACATCTGATTCAGATACAGGCGCGGATTCAATATTGTTTTTAATGATCGCCGCCAGATATGCGGTTTCATCAAATTGGGGGCCTCGATTTTCCGGCAATGTGAAATTACTTTTTGCCCAGTCGGGTAGCGCCTTGGCAACTTCCAACGCGACCGAACGACTGTTAATTTCCTGGATCTGATTGAGCAGGGATTCCTTTACTGGAAAACGATAAGGTTGTTCAACAGTAGAAATAGGGGGTCGTGGATTTTCATAAATGATTGTGGTTGTAGCCTGATAAATTCGTGGCGCAGCAGCGTTATAATACATCACCGGCAATAGTATGGCGGCAACGCAGACCAAAACATACCAGCCCCGACGAAACAAGATTTCCAGCAACGTATGAACAGGAGACTGCTCTTTTTCCGATGAATTCACCCGTTATCCTCAAATTTTAGATCGCAGAAACCATGCATAGACACTTGCAATCACGGCCACTTCATGTAACACTTTGATCATCTCACGCCACCAATACCAATTATTGGTTGAGACATTCACCACATCACCCGGCTTTAAAATCGGCGGAGGAATCACCATATCCTCGTCACCCAAATATTTATCTACGTTATAAAACAAAATTTTGCGTGAAGCCGTTTGCAAACTTCTTTTCAACATATCTTCAGTCATCGGTTCTTGAGCAGATTCGATGATGTTCTCGATCTTTTCTGAATTCACGGACCATTGAGAAGCCTGGCGGGTGATTTGAACATTGTCGAGCTTTGCAGACCTGACTGGTCCACCCGCAATGGAAATAAGTTCAACCACGTTGGTATTGAAGGGAATTCTGTACTCTCCCGGACTACGAACTTCGCCCCAGATGTAGACGAGCATTTCGAGGCGCTCCTCATCACCCAATAGATATTGGCTGCTTTTGGAAACACCTGATACCTGGGTGCTGTCTTGAGCAAAAACCAATTGAAAAGCAAACAAGATGAAACAGACAGCTGATATACTCAAACGAATCGGAGAGGACATGATGATTTCTCACAAAGTACTTTTAATTCACTGTTTCAAAAAGCATACCATGAGAACAAGCTCGCGGGTAAATATCTTCCTACAAAAGCGGCAGAATGATCAATTAAGG
>RPQV01000047.1 GCA_003818595.1 Calditrichota bacterium | reverse complement strand
TGAATATGGGAAAGGTGACGTTATAGTTGAGCGAACAAAACTGCTTGATCTCTTCATTGGTTCCGGGTTCCTGACCTAAGAAATTGTTTGCCGGGAAACCGAGCACCACAAATCCGCTTTCTTTATATTTTTCATACAGTGCCTGCAGCTCCGTATATTGCGGTGTATGACCGCATTTTGAGGCGACATTCACCATCATCACAACTTGACCTTTATATTGGCTGAGCGCTGTCGAATCGCCGTCAATATTCAGCATGGTCAGTTCCAACGGTTCCAATGCCTGCGCAGTCGATGCCAGGAACATGAGTCCTCCAATCAATAGGTGGTAATTTCTCATTTTATCTCCTTTTTTGTGCGGGATAACCCTTAGACCTCAACGGTGCGCACCGGAAAATTGTCATGCGCACCTTGAATGGTATACGAAAACCAAAAGAGAACGAGCCGAGGTACAAGTGCGCATCCGTTGCAGGTTATTGTTGGCACTTGATTCCTGATCACTAAATTTGTAAAAGCAGTGAAATTTTCTCAATAACCTGTTCTATTACTGAATTAGGCATTTTGCAGACAAATTGCGCTTCGCGTACTTGCCAATCAAGATTTTTTACTTGATCCGCCAGGATAACTCCGGTGACAGGGAAACCTTTTGGAATTTTGACTTCGAAAGGATATTTTTTTTCCTGAGAAGTAATCGGACAACAGATCACAAGCCCGGTTTTCGAATTATACTTAAACGGAGATAGAACAATCGCAGGACGACGCCCTGCTTGTTCGTGACCGCTTTGAGGATTTAACATAATCCAAACAATATCGCCGCGATCAGGTTCATAGCTCATAATAATTCTTTTCCAACTGGCTTACCAAAATTGATTTCGTTGTGAACTGTAGATTCGTCGATTTTTTCCAACAAAGCATCAAGCAATTTTGCGCGGTCTTTTATTGGAACGAGAATTATTTTCTCATCCTCTATCGAAATTTGCACATTCGAGCCATTCTCAATTCCAGTTTGTTCGGCAAATGCTTTTGGTAAACGTACAGCGAGACTATTTCCCCATTTTTGAATTTTTGTTTCCATTTTTGTCCTTATGAATATTGTATCTATATAGAAGATACATTATATCTGGGGAAATTGCAAGCATTTTAGATACAATATAGTTTTAGGCGCCAACACTTTGATTAATATAATTATTTCAAGAATGAAAACTTGTCTTCATTCCCTCGTCTGCTCGACGCAGAGGGATAACACCCCAACACTTTGAGCATCGAGGTGATTTCTCCCAAATGGCGAATGGCGTTTTGGCACTGCTCCTCTTCAAGGTTGCCGGCAAAATCCAGATAAAAGATATAGTCCCAGGGTTTACCGCGCAAAGGCCGAGATTCAATCTTCAACAGATCGATATCGCGCAGGGCAAAAACGCTTAAACTCTTGAACAGAGCGCCGGGAATGCTTTTCATCGAAAAGACCACCGATGTCTTGTCCGCTGCGCCAAAATCCTGCGCTGTTTTGGCCAGGACATAAAAACGGGTGAAATTTTCCGGGATATCTTCGATCTCTTCTTTCAGAATCTGCATGCCGTAATCCGTGGCCGCCCAACGGCTGCCGATGGCGGCGGCGTGGCGCAGGTTTTGCTCTTTGATCATTTTCACGCTGCCTGCGGTGTCATAGCTGGCCATGGATTCCGCATTCTTGAGGGTGGAAAGAAAGTTGCGGCATTGTTCCAGCGCCTGCGGATGCGAATAGACCATACGGATATCAGCGAGATCGACGCCGGGATGGGCGATCAGATGTTGTTCAATACGCAGAGAGATTTCGCCGACGATTTTTAAGGAGTGATTCAGCAACAGGTCGTAAACGCGGTGAATGCTGCCGGTCAATGAATTTTCGACAGGAATGACGCCATAGTCGGCCGCACTGTCGGCCACACTGTCAAAGACATCATCGAATGATCTGCAGGGCGCCAGTTCGATGTCGTCTCCGAAAAATGAACGCGCGGCCATTTCGCTGAACGCGTAACGTGCTCCCTGAAAGGCGATCCGAGGAATTTTTTCCATGCTTGTTTTCCTTTGTCCATCACTTTTTCATTCTATTTACCTGATTTGGGCAGGTTTTGCCGAAACGGGGAGGCGCAGCGGCAGATAGCGGATAAAATTTTGGGCAATCATTCGGCTGATGAAAAACAGCGGAATACCGATGAACAGACTGTAAAACGATAAAAATACATATGCCGGCGCGAAAATCACCAGGCCTTCAGGAAGAAACGATGTCAGATTTTCTCCGCTCTGGTCGAATTCAAGGGCATGATTGAGGAACCATATTGAGGCGGCGGCTATGAGCATTCCCCCGAGCTGCAGCAAAAAGAGGCCGCTTTCGACATAGAAAAGGGAGAACAGAGCGCCGATGAATAAACCCAGTCGGGGGAAAAATGAAGCAAAGGCCATGATGAATGTCATGATGATAAAGTTGTCAAAGCGCAACAATGCGGCCGCCGCACCCCACAGCGTCCCGCTGATCAGCGCCGTCACGATGCCGGCTGCGAGATAGCGGTAAACGGAAGAAATTGAACGCTCGACAAATGTGACGATGAACTCAAAATAGCGATGACCAAATAAATTGAAAAATCCCCGTTTGACCGGCGCAGCGATGAAAATGTGCATGACGCAGAAAAGAATGGAAAAAAGAGCGCGCTGATCGGTCAGCCAAAAAGTCGTGATTAATTTTAATAATGCGATCGATAAGGTCAGGCGTATTTGCAAATGATTCAAAAAATAACTTCCATACGGATTGCTCTTGATCTGACCTTCCAGCCATTGAAAAGCAGCCTGATTGACCAGCACCCAGCCGATCAATGCCGGCAGCAGCAAAATGAGCACCCAACCCCCGATCCGGCGTCTTGAGAGATTTAAATAGAGGGCAATGATAACCAGATACCAAATGACGCCGACGAGAAGATCAACATCGAACACAGCGATGACGCCGCAACCGAGAATGATCATACTGATAAAGAGGCAAGTGGCCAAAAAGATTTGAAAACGTCTATTACGCACCAAAAAGGCTCCTATTGCAACAACTGGTTCTGAGCGATTTTTTGTGCCAATTCGTGAAATTCAGTTTGGAAAACCGTCAGATCATGGTCGAGCTTTAGCGCGACCATCTTTAATAATTTTATCGCAACTGGCGGATATTCAGAGGATATTTTATCAAAATCCGTTTTGAACAGGACGAGCAGTTCACTCTTTTCAAGCGCTTTCGCGCTATGCTGCCGATCTTTGTCAGAATAGAGGCAGGAATCGCCGAAAAACTTGCCTGGCTGCAGCAGGAGAAGGCGATCGGTTTGTCCGCTGCGGCGCTTTTGATACAAGCCGATTGACCCTTCAACGACAATATACATTGCCACGCTTGGACTCCCTTCGGCATAGACGAGTTGTTCGGTTTTAAACTGTCGTAGATAACAACTCCTTGCCAGATATTCGGCTTCGGATTCGTTGAAGGATTCAAAAAAAGCGCATTCCCGTATCAGGCGCTCGTTCGTCGCCTGGTCACGCACCGAAAACAGCCTGCGCCGCCAGTTCGAGAATCTGCCCATGACGTTTTGCATGCCGGCTCCAATGGCTCCAATTATCATTTCTGTTGCTTTTCGTTTCGTGAACCATTAACTTAACCGTCTTAATTTTCGATGGTTTGGCTGATGATAAACAACCGCTTAATATACACAATTCTCCTCTTAATTTGCATGAATTTCTTTCTCTCGACCGCTGTCACCGCAGAGCCGCCGCTGTCAGCGGACCAGCAGAATGAGCTGAAAACCCTGCAGGAGGAAATCAACAAATATCAGCAACAGCTCTCCCAGCAAAAAGCCAAAGAAGAGAACGTCAGCAGCGCCATCGTCGATCTTGATCGCCGTATTGATGTTGAAGCCAATATATTGTACCGTCTGAAAAAGCAGGTCGACATTCAGTCAGAACGGGTGCAGGTCCAGGCCGGTCAGGTTGAAAAGCTGGAAAACCAGATTTCCAGGTTGAAGGAGATCATTAAAAAACGGCTGGTCTATTTTTACAAATATGGACGCAGAAAAGATTATCAATGGTTGCTGAATAAAGGCGCGTGGCGTCGGGCCGGGGTATGGCTGCGCTACCAAAAAATAATTGCTGAAAACGACCGCCGCAACTTTGAAGCGCTGGTTTCGCGACGAATCAAGCTTCAGCAAGAACAGCAACTGCTGCACCACGGCATTGCCGAGAAAGAACGCGCCGTGCAATTGCAGCTGTCGCAGACAGAGAGCATAAAAACGAATCGCGCCAAGCGCAGGAAATACCTTGAATCCGTGCAGAAAGACACCCAGTTCATTCAACAGCACCTGCAGGAATTGAATGTCGCCCAAAAGGAAATACTGGATATCATCTCCAGGTCTGAGCGCGAACGAACCGAAAAAGAACAGCAGCCGGCTCATAAGAAAGATCAGAACGTCGCCAAATCGACGCGCAATTATCCGTTCGGCACGCTGAAAGGGCGTCTGCCATGGCCGGCGAGCGGGAAAGTCGTGACTCATTTTGGGAAATTTCGTCACCCGACGCTCAATACGATCACCGAAAATTTAGGGATCGAGATCGAGGCGCCCTACGGTGAACCGGTTCACGCGGTTGACGCGGGTTTGATACAGACCATCACCTGGCAGAGAGGACGCGGCAATATCATCATCATCAGTCATGAGGATGGATACTATACCGTCTACACGCATCTGGCCGATATCCGCGTCAATGTCTCGCAACAGGTTCAAAGCGGCGAAATCATCGGCACTGTGGGAGATTCGGGATCTCTCAACGGACCGGTGCTTCATTTTCAGATTTGGAAGAATACGGAAAATCTTGATCCCGAAACCTGGTTGCTCTAATTCGGCTTGAATAAACTTAACCCTGTTGCCACATGAATTTTGACGAAATCATCGGTCAGCATCGCGCCAAAAGCATTCTGCTGCGCACGCTGGATCATCAGCGCATGGCTCACGCCTACCTTTTTTCAGGCATCGACGGAGTCGGCAAAGAAGCCCTCGCCTTGGCATTTGCCCAGGCCATCCTCTGCTCGGACTCGCAAAGCCGTCCGTGCGGACACTGCAGCCATTGCCGGCGCGTGCATTCGTTCCAACATCCGGATTTGAAATTTGTCTTTCCTTCGTCCGCGGCCTCAGTAGCCGACGAACGCGCGGTACTCGACAGCGTCATCCTCAATCCGTATCGAAGAACGTCGCCATGGGCGGCGCCCACCATCAGCATCGATCAAATCCGCGAACTCCGTCGGATGGCGGCTTTAAAGCCCCTCGAGGGCAAACACGTGGTCATCATCGCCGAAGCGGATAAAATGACGATTCCGGCCGCCAATTCACTGCTCAAGCTGCTGGAAGAACCGCCGGAGAGCATGATCATCATCTTGACCGCATCGGCGCCGAGCACCATGCTCTCGACCATCCTCTCCCGCTGCCAGGAGATACGGCTCGGGCCTTTGAGCGATCAGGATATCGAAAAGGCGTTGATGGAAAAAGAAGGGATCGAACCGGAGCGGGCGGCGGTCTTTGCCCGCATCAGCCAGGGCAGTTATCGCCGGGCGCTGGAATGGATGGATGAAAGTCTGAACGAAATGCGCGATGAGGCGGTCAATTTCCTGCGTTTCTGCTTCAAGGACATCAAGTCGCAGCTTGAACTGATCGAAACATTGACGCAGCGCGGTGACAAACGATATATAAAAGACATGCTGACGCTGATGCTGCTGTGGTTTCGCGATGCTCTGTTCATGCTTCAACATGCGGCAAAGGACAATCAGCTGATTAACGTGGATCAACGGACAACGCTGGAGCGTTTTACCGGTGCTTTTGAATCGATTCAATTCGATGCTGTTTTCATAGAAATTGAAAAAGCCGTGCAAATGATTGAACGGAATATCCAGGTCAACCTGGTGTTAATTGTCCTGATGAGAAAACTAAAGAACAACATGATTCTGAAAGGTCGTTCGACATGATGATAGAATTGGCGTTCAAAGGTGAACGCAAGGAGATATATCATAATCCGCAACAATTCCCATTTCAGGTTGGCGATTATGCCATCGTGGAAGCGGAAAAGGGAGAGGACTTGGGGATCGTCAACCAGATCGGCTCTTATTTAGAGCGCAAGAAAGGCGACGCACCCATTCGCAATATCATTCGCAAACCAACCGTAGGCGATCTCGATCGCTATCGCGAAAATCGGCGCAAAGAGTTCGATGCCTACCATCTGTGCAAAAAAAAGGTGATTGATCATAACCTTGATATGAAGGTGGTCGATGTGGAATATCAATTCGACGGTCAAAAGATCACCTTTTATTTTACCGCAGAGAAACGGGTTGATTTTCGCGAATTGGTGAAAGATTTGGCCGGAATCTTTCGCGTGCGCATCGAACTGCGGCAGATCGGCGTCCGCGATGAGGCGAAAAGAATCGGCGGCTATGGAGCGTGCGGCCGAAAACTGTGCTGCACCTCCTGGTTGAAGGAATTTGATCCGATCACCACCCAGTGCGCCAAGGAGCAAAACCTCCCTCTCAATCCGCAAAAGCTTTCCGGATTATGCAGCCGGTTGTTGTGCTGTCTGATGTATGAGCGCGATTTTTATCGGGCGCAGACTGAAAAGATGCCGCCGCTGCGCTCCCAGTACCGCACCGCCAAAGGCATCGGCACGGTCGCGCATATCGATGTATTCAACGAAACCGTTACCCTGCAGTTTGCCGAGAATCGGGTGGAGAAATTCGAACTCGGCGAATTGTCTGATTTTACCTTCATTCCTCCGGCCGAAGGGTCATCGGACGATGCACAGCAGGAAACCTCGCTGGCTCAGTTTGAAGATAAATAGAGAACGTTTGAACTGTCTGGAGTGAGCACTAATGAATTCCATCAAAACAATACGTCGAGTTGGGGTGTTGACCGGCGGTGGCGATTGCCCCGGACTGAATGCCGTCATTCGCGCCGTCACCAAAGCGTTGATCTTGAATCATGATGTCGATGTGATCGGCTTTGAGGATGGTTATGAGGGATTGATCGAAAACCGCTATCGTGAACTGGACTGGAATGCCGTTTCCGGCATTCTCCAGCAGGGCGGGACGATCCTGGGTACTTCGAACAAGGCGGATCCTTTCAATCATATCATCCATCAAGACGACAAGCTGTTGCGCATCGACGTTTCCGATCGGGTGCTGCAGAATGTTGCGGCACTGAACATCGACGCAGTGGTCTGCATCGGCGGCGATGGCAGCATGACCATCGCCAGGAAACTCATGGACAAAGGATTGCCGGTTGTGGGTGTGCCCAAGACGATCGATAATGATTTGTTCGGCACGGATTATACCTTCGGCTATGACACCGCTGTTTCGATCGCTGCCGAAGCCATCGACCGCATTCACACCACGGCGCAATCTCATCACCGGGTGATGCTGGTGGAGATTATGGGTCGATACGCCGGCTGGCTGACATTGGGCGCCGGATTGGCCGGCGGCGCTGATGTGATTCTCATTCCGGAAATAGAATATGATTTAAATGTGATCCAAAAAATCGTCGAGCAACGCAGCAAACGCGGTCGTCGCTTCAGCATTATCGCCGTGGCCGAGGGTGCTAAATCCTTGGGCGGCGAGTTGACGGTGCAGCGGGTGATTCACGACAGCCCGGATAAAATCCGCCTCGGCGGCATCAGCATTAAACTCAGTGCCGATATTGAAACGGCCACCAATCTCGAGACGCGGGCGACCATTCTAGGCCATCTCCAGCGAGGCGGAACACCGACTGCCTTTGACCGCATCCTCGCCACCCGTTATGGCGTGGCGGCGGCCGATCTCGTGGTTCAGGGACGCTATGGACGGATGGTGGCCCTGCAGGGCGGTCGAATCGTCGACGTATCCCTGGAAGAAGTGGGGGGACGCACCCGCACCGTGGGATTGGATCATGAACTCCTTCATGTTGCGCGACGAACCGGCGTCAGTTTGGGCGCCTCGGCATAAACGACGATAGGCTGCATTTCGAGATACACACGACGGCTGACAGGAAAGGATAACACGGTTTATGAGCAGCAGTAAAAATTATCAACGCATTTTGGTGACCAGCGCACTCCCCTATGCCAACGGGCCGATTCATCTCGGCCATCTGGCCGGCGCCTATCTGCCGGCGGACATTTATGTCCGATATCAACGATTGAAAAAAAGAGACGTGGTCTATATCTGCGGTTCCGATGAACACGGCGTGCCGATCACCATCGCCGCTGAAAAGAAAAAGGTATCGCCGCAAGCGATCGTCGATGAATATCATCTGCGCAACAAGGAGGCTTTTTACAAATTCGGCATGTCATTCGATTATTACGGCCGCACCAGTTCGCCGGTGCATCATCGGACTTCGCAGGAGTTTTTCTTGAAATTGATGGAAAAAGGCATTTTCAAGAAAAAAACGGAAAAGCAGCTTTATGATCATCAGGCCGGCATGTTCCTGCCCGATCGCTATGTGAGAGGTGAATGTCCGGTATGCGGCTTTGCGGACGCTTATGGCGATCAGTGCGAAAAATGCGGCTCTTCCTTGTCGCCGACCGACCTGAAAAATCCCAAAAGCGCCTTGACCGGCCAAGTGCCTGAACTCAAAGAAACAATGCACTGGTACATCCCCTTGGGTGATTTTCAACAACGGGTCGAAGCGTGGATCGCTTCCCAAGACGACTGGAAATCCAATGTGCTGGGTCAGGTCAAAAGTTGGCTGAATCAGGGACTCGCTGATCGGGCGGTCACGCGCGATCTGTCGTGGGGCGTCAAGGTGCCGCTTCCCAACGCCGAAGGCAAGGTGCTCTACGTCTGGTTTGATGCTCCTATCGGCTACATTTCGGCGACCAAAGAATGGGCGGAACAACTCGGCGATCCGGAACGATGGAAAACCTATTGGCAGGATCAGGGGACGAAACTGGTTCATTTTATCGGCAAAGACAACATTGTCTTTCATTGCATCATGTTTCCCGCGATGCTGATGGCGCATGGGGATTATGTTTTGCCGGATAATGTGCCGGCGAATGAGTTTCTCAATTTAGAGGGCTCAAAATTGAGCACCAGCCGCAATTATGCGGTGTGGCTGGATGATTATCTGACAAAATTCGAAGTGGATCCTTTGCGTTATTATCTGGCGACGACGGCGCCGGAGACCAAGGATTCTGATTTTGTGTGGATGGAGTATCTGCAGCGAAACAACAGCGAATTGGCGGATATTCTCGGCAACTTTATCAACCGCACGCTGGCGTTCACCGAAAAGCGCTTTAACGGTCTGGTGCCGCCGCGCGGCGCGACAGATCAGTTGGATGAGGAGATGCTCAAGACCCTCGCCGCAGCGCCGCAAGTCATCGGCGATGCGATCGAACGCTATGAACTGCGCAAAGCCGTGACCTTGCTGATGGATGTCGCCCGCAGCGCCAATAAATATTTCAATGACCAGATGCCCTGGGCGACGATCAAAGAACAGCCTGAAAAATGCGCCACCACCCTCAACATTTGCCTGAATATTTGTGCCCATCTCGCGCTGTTGATGGCGCCTGTGCTGCCCTTTTCGGCGCAGAAACTGTGGCGGATGCTCGGACTCGACGGAGATGTGAACGAGCAGGGTTGGGATGACCTAAAGATTGATCAATTGCCGCCCAGGCACAAGCTGGGCGATCTATATATTCTTTTTCGCAAAATGGAGGAATCCGAAATCGAACCGGAAATTGAAAGATTGCGTCAGGCGAAAGCGCAACTGAATAATGCCCCGGCGGCCCCGGCGGTTGAAGAATCGCCGAAAATCTCGATAGAACAGTTTGGACAAGTCCAACTCAGGGTGGCCAAAGTGCTGGCGGCTGAAAAGGTCGCCAAAGCCGACAAACTGCTGCAGCTGCAGATTCAGATCGGCGAGGAGACGCGCCAAATTGTCGCCGGCATTGCGCTGCACTATCAGCCGGAGGAAATGATCGGCAAGAAAATTATCGTCGTCGCCAACCTGCAGCCCGCAACCGTTCGCGGCATCGAATCCAACGGCATGCTGTTGGCGGCACAGGACGAGAACGGGCATTTTGCGCTGCTGGGTCTGGATCGGGATGTGGAGGCGGGGGGGAGGGCGAGGTGAAGAGGTGATGAGGTGATAGGGTGAGGAGGTGAGGGGGTGAGGAGGCATCTCGTCGTACACCTTGGCAATTGGCTGCACGCCCATCGAAATATCTGATTAGGGTGTGCGACGAGTGACAGAAAGTTTCCTTCTCTGTGTGTCTCTGTTCGAGGTTAATCTTTGCGTCTTTGTGTGAACCATCTTTGCGTGAACTTTATCGAAAACTAGGAACGATATGCCGCCTTTTTTGATTGACACTCATACCCATCTTGATTTTGATCGATATGACAACGATCGCGATGAGGTCATCCGGCGTGCTGCGGAGGCGTTCGTCGCGGGTATGTTGACCATCGGCGTTGATTATCCGTCGTCGCTGGCGGCGGTGCGGCTGGCCGAAGAATATGAACAAATCTATGCCGCGGTGGGCGTTCATCCCCACGACGCCAACGCCATGGACGATGAGCAGTTTGAAAATCTCTGCCGGTTGCTGGAACATCCTCAAGTCGTGGCTGTGGGGGAGGTCGGCCTGGATTATCACTATGATTATTCGCCGCGCGACGTGCAGCGACGGGTGTTCCGCCGCTTTTTGGATGTCGCCTGGGAAATGCAAAAACCGCTGATCATCCATACGCGGGAAGCGGACGAGGATATGTTCTCCATTTTGCGTGAAAAAAGCCGCAGTGGTTGGCGCGGCGTTTTCCATTGTTTTTCCAGCGATGAAGCGGCCGCCCGCAAGGTTTTGGATTTCGGCTTTCATATCTCCTTCACCGGCAACATCACCTTCAAGAACTCCCGTTCCGTGCCGGTGATGAAAAACGTTCCTATTGAAAAAATGCTGGTCGAGACCGACTGTCCGTTCATGGCGCCGGAACCCTATCGCGGCCGCCGCAACGAACCGGCCTATGTGGTCCATGTCGCCGGCAAAATTGCCAAAGAAAAAGAACTCTCTTTTGATACCGTCGCTCAAATCACGACGCAGAATGCGATCAGGTTGTTCAACCTGCCACTGTAAGATGAAATAATCCCGCCGACATGAGAGCAAAACAAAGTCTGGGGCAAAATTTTCTTATCGATGAAAATATTGCCTTGAAAATTGTGCACAGCATCAATCCCGGACCCGAGGAAACGCTGCTGGAGATTGGCCCGGGTCAGGGCCGAATCACGCGTCTGCTGCAGCCCCGCGTCAAGCGGCTGTTGGCGGTGGAGATCGATCAGCGCTTATATCCTGATCTGGAGCGAACTTTTGCCGGCTGCGACAACTTTCAACTGATTAAAGCTGATTTTCTGGAAATTGATCTCGCCGCTTTGGCGAGTGAAAAATTGCGCGTTTTCGGCAATATACCCTATAACATCACCAGTCCGATCCTCTTTAAAATATTTGAACAGCGCCGATTTGTCCATGATGTGGTGCTGCTGATGCAGAAGGAGGTGGCCCAGCGCATTGTTTCAACGCCCGATTCCAAGGATTATGGAATTCTGGCGGTGATGTGCCAAATTTTTGCCGATGTCAAATTGTTGTTCAATGTGCCGCCGACCGTGTTCCGCCCGCAGCCTCGGGTGGATTCTTCGTTGGTGCAATTACGGATCAGCGAGGAAAGGACCCGTCTGATTGTGGACGAGCCTTTTTTGCGCTTTTTAGTCCGCACCGCCTTCGGTCAACGGCGGAAAATGCTGCGTAATTCGCTGAAAGAGTTTGCTGATCAGGATTGTTTTGATTTTACCCGGCGACCGGAAAATGTGACCATTGCCGAATGGATCTCGTTGGCGAATGAACTGTACCCGTCAAGTCAGAGACAAACTGCCGTGAATTGAAAACTCGAGTCGTCTACATGGAAGCCATAGACCAAAAAGAGATTGTTGAAAACATCAGTTTCCTCGTCGCAGAAAAAGATGTCCCGGCGCTGAAGAATCTCATCGTCGATACGCATCCGGCGGACATGGCGGCCATCCTGCAGGAATTGAACGAGGATGAATGCATTTATCTGTTTCATCTGATCGACCCTGAATACACCCCTGATGTGCTCTCCGAGCTGGATGAAGTCACCCGCGAGGATATTGTCAGCCGCCTGGCCACCAGCCACCTGACCGAAATTGTCGAAGAGATGGATTCCGATGACGCGGCCGACATCATCG
>RPQV01000046.1 GCA_003818595.1 Calditrichota bacterium | reverse complement strand
GCCTTTTTGCTCAGCATAGGTGTACATCTCACCCGAATAATCGCAGCTGTGAATTGTGGTGCGGCAGAGATTATAGCCATTTCCTTTTTCGCCAAAGTCGGCAATGAGAAATTCTTCCTGCCTGGCGGGTGGCAATTTGCTGAATGTTGCCGAAGCTGCGTCGGTAAAAGCGCAGCCGAAACCTTCTATCGTTTGAATGGTCTTTTTGGGATCGATGAAAATCGTCGGATAATTTTCATCCGGCTGATCGAGCGGCTCGAATGCACGGCGATCGTGAGCCGTAAGCTGCGTCAATGGTTCTTGGGAAGATGTCCAAATATAGGCCTCATTCAATTCTTTTTTCGCCGTATCCTTTGCATACAGCACAACCACAAAGAATGCACTTGAAAGAGCCCAACAAATAAAGCGTTCAAAGCGATTCATTCTGTTCCTCCGATGTTTGATGGATACATGTTGCCGTTCATTCACCATCGATGTTCATTTTTCATTCATTAGTCATTGATAGAATGCTTCGATCCCGGTATCACTTGAATCCATTCTTATTTTAGGGCTCATCTGGCCGCCTTGGGTATTCGAATCAAGCTTTATGGGAAATATTAAACTTGACTATCGGGCTATTTATTTCTACTTTTCTCTCACGTGTGTTTCATCCCGGTTACACACCAATATCGAATGAATTCACATGCGCCGGTATCAGCTTTTGGATATCTTCATCCATACTTAGCCAGGGAGGCCAACATGCAATCAGAAACGTTTAAAATTTCGGTCAAGGAAAAGATCGGTTACGGTTTGGGAGATACTGCATCTAATTTTTACTGGCAGATGTTCATGAACTTTCTGCTCTTTTTCTACACAGATGTTTTCGGAATTTCCGCCGCAGTTGCAGGAACCATGTTTTTGGTCGTGCGAATTTGGGATACAGCCAATGACCCCATCATGGGCATGATTGCAGACCGTACCAACACACGCTGGGGCAAGTTCCGACCTTGGCTGTTGTGGGGCGCACTGCCCATCGGCATCATCGGCGTGCTCACATTTACCACACCCGACTTTAGTATGAACGGCAAGATCATTTATGCTTATATCACCTATACCTTGATGATCATGGCTTATACCGTCGTCAATATTCCTTACTCGGCACTCATGGGTGTACTTACTCCCAATTCTCTGGATAGAACCAGCATCTCGTCATATCGTTTTGTACTGGCGTTTGTTGCTGCATTTATCGTTCAAGGTGCGACACTGCCGTTAGTCAAGCTGTTCGGCCAGGGCAACCAACAGGTAGGTTTCAAATGGACGATGGTTGTATATTCTGTAGCCGCTATTGCTTTGTTCGTCACCACCTTTGCTCTCACGCGCGAGCGAGTGCATCCGCCCAAGGATCAAGGCACTTCGCTTAAGAATGACCTCAAAGACTTGATGCACAACAGGCCCTGGTTGGTCATGTTTCTCATCGGCATCTTTGCGCTGACCTATAATTGTATTCGCAGCGGCGCCATCATCTACTATTTTAAATATTTTGTTGGGAATGCAGCATTGACCTCCACGTTCATGATGAGCGGTACCGCGGCAGTTATTGTGGGCGTCATGGCGACCAAGTGGTTTTCTCAAAAATTCGGCAAGCGCAACCTCTATATCATCCTCATGTCGCTGACCACTCTGTTTTCGGTTTTGTTTTATTTTATCCCCAAAGACCAAATCGTGCTGATATTTGCCATGCATATTGTAATTTCTTTCGTCTTGGCGCCGACAGCACCGCTGATTTGGGCGATGTATGCCGATACTGCCGATTATTCAGAATGGAAGTCGGGCAGACGAGCGACGGGATTGGTTTTTTCTGCAGCCAGTTTTGCACAAAAAATGGGCTATACCATCGGCGGCGCCTTGGCCGGGTGGCTGCTCGCCTATTATGGTTTCAAGGCGAATGTGGTGCAGACCGAAGCCACACAGAACGGGATCCGGTTGTTAATCAGCATTATTCCGGCTGTCGGCAGCGCTCTTGCGGCCTTTACGGCTTTGTTTTATACGCTGGATGAACCTTTTATGAAAAAAATTGAGAATGAGCTGACTTTGCGAAAGAAGGAAGCGTAAAAACTCGGCCAGAATCAGAGCATTGCCAAGTCTGAAAAACGGTTCTAAAATTGATATCTGTTATTGAATGTTATCCTGATGAGGAAACAACCATGAAAGAGAAATCTGTTCTATACCTTGTTTCAGCCATTTTAGCGCTGTTCTCGTTATTCGCGGGGCGTTGTACGAAAGAAAAGCCGATCGATCTGTCACAAAAAAGCTGGATCGGCAACGCCATCTGCTATTCAGGTTATCGGCAAGGGCAGAATCCCCAGACTCAAACCTATCCAACACAGGAGCAGATTTCAGAAGACCTGAAGATACTGGAAAGGCATTGGAGATTAATCCGCACCTACGGCTCAGACCAGCACAGTCAGGATATATTGCATGTCATCAGACGGGAAAAGATCAATTTAAAAGTAATGCTGGGAGCTTGGCTGGATGGAGAACCGGACCACGAAGCGGAGAACGCGGGACAAATCCAAACCTGCATTCGCCTCGCCAACGAGTTTCCGGATATTGTCGTTGCCGTCAATGTCGGCAATGAGATCCTCGCCTCCTGGTCAAATCACCAAGTTCCATTAGACAGAACCATCGAATACGTCAAGCAGGTGCAAAAAGCGACGCGTGTGCCGGTGACAGTGGCTGATGACTTCGTCTTTTGGCGTGAAAGGGGCGCCGAACTGGCCAATGTTGTGGATTTTGTCGCTATACATACCTATCCAATATGGGGCGGCCAGGATATCGACGGCGCATTGGAGGTTACCATCGAACACTTGAATAGTGTGCGTGATGCGTTGCCCGGCAAAACCATTGTCATTACGGAAGCCGGATGGGCGAGCTATACCGTCGGTGAAGCACACGCTCCGCGGGCCGGTGATGAGAAGAAGCAGGTCAGATATTTTAACGAGATCACTTCCTGGGCCAGAGATAATAATGTCAATGTATTTTATTTTGAAGCCTTTGACGAACCGTGGAAGGGGACAGGCACCGAAGGTCATTGGGGACTCTTTACCGTTGATCGCAAAGCGAAATTGGCAATGCAGCCGTGGTATCCGGAATTGATGCCTGATGGTCCGACAAGCCCCGGTTATGACGAACAACAATAGGAACAGTAAAGTCACCAATTTGGGAAAGACGATGAACGAACACGCATTATATGTCGGCACATCCAAGCTGACGCTTAACACAGAGCCGGTAAGCGGACAGTATGTGGAGCTGAACGGTGAAAAATATTACCAGATCGCAAATTATGACCAGATGGCGCCGTTTTTTATCAGTTTAGTGAGCAGTTCCGATCACTGGATGTTTATTTCCAGCAATGGAGCCTGCACTGCCGGCCGTAAGAACCCTGATAATGCGCTGTTTCCCTATTACACAGATGACAAGATTCACGATCAACTTGATATTTCCGGCGGCAAAGCGATTATTTATGTTCAGAATGGAGAAAAAAGGTTTCTTTGGGAACCGTTTTCGCCCCATCATTCGGGATTATACCGTGTACAAAAAAATCTATATAAAAATGTTTACGGCAACAAACTGCTTTTTGAAGAGATCAATCTCGATCTGGGAATCGTCTTCCGTACGGCATGGTTGACCAGTGAAAAATTCGGTTTTATCCGACATTCCCTGATCAGCAATTTTGGGAAAAAACCAGTCACCATCAATTTATTGGATGGCATTCAGAATATTCTCCCCGCTGGAATTGAACGACGATTTCAGATGGAATACAGCACGCTGGCTGACGGCTATAAAAAAAATGAGCTGCAGCCGGATTCCGGATTAGCGCTGTACAGCCTCAGTTCAATTCCCGTGGATAAGGCAGAGCCCAGTGAATCGCTCAAGGCGACCGTTGTTTGGTCTGCAGGTTTGCGCAAATCGAATAAATTAATCTCATCGCGGCAATTATCCCTTTTTGAGCGTGGTCAATCGATAAGCCAGGAGACCGACGTGCGGGCGCAGCGCGGCGCTTATTTCATCAATGCGGTTTTTGATTTGGAATGCCATGGCGAAAAACAATGGATCATCGCTGCTGATGTCAATCAGGATCGCGCCCAAGTTATCGCGATTGAAAAGATGTTAAGAGCGGGTAAAACGCTTTTGCCGCAGGTTCTGAAGGATGTTGCCGATGGAACAGAACATTTGGTTAAAATAATCGCCAATGCTGATGGACTACAAAAAACCAATGATGAACTCTATGCATCGCGTCACTTTTCCAATGTGCTGTTTAATGTGATGCGCGGCGGTATTTTTGACCAAAATTATCTCATCGAAAAAGCCGATTTGCTTTCCTTCATCAATCAGGCCAATAAATTCGCTGCTCGTCAACAGGATTTCTTTGCCGCCCTTCCGGAAAAATTTTATCATTCTGAACTGCTCGAAAAGGCTGAGGGGCAAAACGACCGTGCTTTGGAAAAGCTGTGTTATGAATATTTACCGTTGACTTTTAGCCGCAGACATGGCGATCCCAGCCGTCCATGGAATATCTTTTCAATTGATATCAAGGATGCCCACGGCGGGAAAATACTCAATTATCAGGGCAACTGGCGTGATATTTTTCAGAACTGGGAAGCCTTGGCAACCAGTTTTCCGGACTATGTGGAGAGTATGATCTGCAAGTTTGTCAATGCCTCGACTGCTGATGGTTATAATCCCTATCGAGTCACTCGTGATGGTTTTGACTGGGAAGTACTCGATCCTCATGATCCCTGGTCATATATCGGTTATTGGGGTGATCATCAAATCATCTATCTGTTAAAATTGCTTGAGCTCTCTTCTCTCTACCACCCGCAAAAAATACAAGAGTTCCTGGGGAGGGATATTTTCGCTTATGCCAATGTGCCTTATCGCATCAAGCCATATGACGAATTATTGAAGCATCCACATAATACCATTGATTTTGATTTGGATTTGCAGCGAAAAATCGAAAAACGTGTTTCTGAGATGGGGACAGACGGCAAATTTCACTACTTTGACGATGGCAGTATCATCTTTGTTAATCTGACAGAGAAACTATTGGTCACCCTCCTGGCGAAATTGGCAAATTTCGTTCCCGAAGCAGGCATTTGGATGAACACTCAACGTCCTGAATGGAATGACGCCAATAATGCTTTGGTTGGGTATGGTGTTTCAATGGTCACGCTTTATTATCTTCGTCGATTTGTGACATTTTGTCGTGATCTGTTCGAGTCAGCAGGGGAGCATTCCATTCTGATATCTGCTGAGGTTGGGGCGCAGTTCGCTGCCACTTTTGACATTTTTAAAAGCAATATCAAGCTGTTCAGCAGACCGCTTACCGACAGAGAGCGCAAAAAGATATTGGATCAATTGGGACATGCTGCGGGTGAGTATCGGGCTAGAGTATACCGTGATGGATTTAGCGGTGAACGTGTCGAGATTTCTTTTTATAAATTGATCGATTTCCACCATCTGGCGCTGCACATTATCGATCACTCAATCCGCGCCAACGAACGTCCTGATCATCTCTATCATGCCTATAATTTGATGAGGGTGGACGGGGATGGGGTCGTCATTCGACGATTGTACGAGATGCTGGAAGGGCAGGCAGCGGTATTAAGCTCCGGTTTTCTATCGTCAGAGCAATCATTACAGGTTCTCGACTCGTTGGCAAGCAGCGCATTGTATCGGCGAGATCAAAACAGCTATATCCTCTATCCAAACCGTCGATTGCCTCGATTTGTTGAAAAAAACAACATCCCTGCTGGTGAAGCCGCACAATCGAAACTGTTACAAAAACTGGCAAAGATCGGTGATCGGCGAATTATCGTGCAGGACATTGACGGCGGGCTTCATTTTAATGCGACGTTCCGAAATGCGGCGATGCTGAAAAAGGCGCTGAAGCAATTACCTGAGCACGATCTGGCCAAGATGGTGCAGGCAGAAATGAAAACGATATTGGAAATTTACGAACGGATGTTTGATCATCAGTCCTTCACCGGGCGATCCGGCACATTTTACAAATATGAAGGTCTCGGTTCTATTTATTGGCATATGGTATCCAAACTGCAGTTGGCGGTACAGGAAACCACAGAAAGAGCGGTCAACGATGGTCAACCGGCGACCCTTTTAAAGCGTCTGTTTTCTCACTATGACAAGATTCGCGACGGCATCGGAGTACACAAGTCGCCGGCACTTTACGGTGCTTTCCCAACAGATCCCTATTCTCACACACCTGGTCATTGCGGCGCACAACAACCAGGAATGACCGGCCAGGTGAAAGAAGATATTCTGACTCGATCCTGCGAATTGGGGGTGGCTGTTCGCAATGGAGAAGTTGTCTTTCAACCTCATTGGCTGCAGCGACGGGAATTTCTGCAGGTTGATCATGAATTCATTTATTATGATCAGGCGCAGACTCGACAATGCTTGTCCTTAGGCAAGGGTAAGTTGGCTTTCACGCTTTGTCAGACGCCCATCGTCTATCATCTCTCGCCGAAAGCCAAAATTCAAGTGACGAAAAAGAATGGCCACATTGTCGAAATCAAAGGTCTTTCACTTGGAAGGGAATTGAGCAGATCGATTTTCACCCGATCGTGCGAGATCGGTCGGATTGATGTTTGGCTCTCCCCAGGCAGACGTTGATATGGTCATCAGGACACAATTCATCGCTCGCATCTCCATCCGTCCATCTTGATCAATTATTGAGGCAATGTTTTTCGACCCGGCGCCCGTTTGGCAGGCATCGTTTTTCCTGTTCTGAGTTTGCCATCTGTCCTTTGTCGATTCGCTCGAATTCCACCGTATATTCTTTTTCCATTCGCTGTATGACTCTGATCATTCAATTTCTGAGAGCCTGGTTTGCTCGCAAATCTCCTTGGGTTGCCTGAAAGTTCTGATTTCGGTTTAAACAGCAGGCAGGTCTCGATATTAGCCGTTCCGGGGAAAAGGTCTAAAGGTACGATGCGCTCCAGCTGATAACCTGACCGAAGCCAGATCGGTGCCTCCTTTGGTATCTGTTCAATGCCGCAAAAAATGTGCAGTACAGCAGCCGGTTTGCGCTCTGCCAATGCCTGAATCACTCCGTGCGCGACGCCCTGACGAGGAGGATCGAGGAGAATATATTCTTTGGCTGCACCTGGAGCGGGTAAAAACCGCTGGAGAGCCCGTTTATCAATCGTTGCCTGGTAGAAAGAGATATCGCTTGAAGGAAGGAGAAAACGCTGATTATCCTTGGCTGCCCGAACGGCAGCGGCTGATGAATCTATGCCGAGGGCGGAGCGATATTTGT
Organism: Calditrichota bacterium; assembly: GCA_003818595.1. GTDB lineage: Bacteria > Zhuqueibacterota > Zhuqueibacteria > Residuimicrobiales > Krinioviventaceae > Fontimicrobium. The sequence goes on along the minus strand of RPQV01000046.1, from coordinate 4,981 downwards.
CAGCCAGATGCAGACAGAACAAACCATAACCGCAGTAAAGATCGACCAGCAGCCCACCCTCATCGACGGGTAACAGCTCCTTCACGACCCGGATGAATTCCGGAAGGATGGAAAGGTTTATCTGCGAGAAAGCGGTCGGCTCATAATCAAATCGTTTGTCCGAGACCTCGATGCTCAGTTTGTCTGGTCCGTAGAGCTTTTTAAAATCAACGGCTGCATGAGGTCGGCGGCTTTCTAAAAAATAATCCGACCGTGAGGGGTCCAAGTACATAAAGACTGAAAGGATTGAAAGGTCGCTTTCCCGCAGATGATTTGCCAGAAGCTTTGCTTTATGAATGATTTCGCCTTCGAATCGATCGACGTTAAAAATGATCGAGTGACGCTTTCCGTCACTGCGAATGATGAGGTAATTGAGATGTTTAGCGAATGTGAGAAAAGCCGATTTTTGTAGGAACGAGAGAATAAAATCGTAAATCAAGCGGTGTGACTCGGGTTCGAGCAGATAAAGATGTTCCTGATTAGGCAACGCCTCCAGTTCAATATTGTCCAGTCCGGCCAACACCTGATTTTGGCGATACTCAATGCGGCGCTTGCTGGTGGTACGATAGTGACGCGGCAGGGGAGAAGGAATGATGGTTTCACCTGCGCCGGGCAGCTGATGCTGTTCAAAAAAGCGCCGGATAGCGGAGTTTTTGATCCTTATTTCCTGGTCATAGGTGAGTTCCAAGATTGAAGAGACGCCTTGGTGCGATAATTCCTCTGAAATCAAGCGATAAAAATCAGAAACCGGTCGAGATGATCCTGATGTCGGCTGATCACGAAAGGATTTTCGATTATTGACGTCACGACGGATTGATTTGTTTTTATGTCCTGCGCGCAAGATTATACTCCTTTCGGGCAAGTCATCGTTGCTGTTTACCACCGGTTTTTGCCGCGATCAGCGATTCTCATCCGATCTCAATTTCCGACACAAAAGTTTATGCCTGAATATAGCCATTTTTTTCCGCTTTTCATAAAGTCGCTCAATTGGGAGATAACTTTTTGATAATCTGACGATCGTGAGGATTCTTTTTTGTTCTACTTTTGTTTTTTTTTGTATATTTTGCCTTGAACAAAGGGAGAGAATGAATGAAGCAAGCTCTGGTTTTGATCGTTCTGGCGGTTTGCTGTTTTCTCAGCACATCTGCCGGTGCTGAAAAATTTGATCTGCCTATTGCTCGTCCTTTCCATGACTCCTTGGGGATCATGATTGACTCTCAAGAGAACCATCGATTTCATTTATTTCAGGATTTCGGCGGATTCACTGCTGCCAAGGTTTACTCAATTGATGACAACGATTATCAGCTGCACCTGTTGCGCAATAGTCGCATCGGCGCCCAGATGATCATCCAAAATCTGACCGCAGAGTCTTTCACTTTGCTTTGCAATCAAATCTCCATTCGCATGCATGACGTGAATGCAGGGAAAATATCCGATGTTCCTGTTTTAACGGCTGCTGATCGTCAGTGGGCAGACTCTTCAGTGACCAAAAAAGTCACTCTTCGTGACGGCAGTCGGCTGTTTGTGCTTCTGCAGAGAGCGATTTCCGACACCTTGGTGGTGCAGACGTGGGGAGGCATATCCATCAAGATTCCCGATCAGCAGATTGCTGAAGTCATATCCCTGCGCGAACAGGCTCTGGCGGGCGGATTCTACCGAACTGATCCGAACACTTCACGGCTCTTTTTCGCTCCCACAGGTAAACGTCTGGATGCGAAAAAAGGTTATTTTGCCGATTATTATGTTTTTTTGCCGACATTGGCGTATGGTGTAACGGATGTCATTTCCCTCAGCGGCGGGTTTTCAATTCTGCCGGGAGCAGATGAACAGATTGTGTATTTTGCTCCTAAATTGACGTGGGAAATATCGCCAAACCTGGGCTTGGCAGCGGGTGTTCTATATCTTGGCGTGCCGGAACAAAAGGATTTACAATTGGCCTATTCCGTTGTGACCTATGGCGGCGACAGCAAAAGCATGACCCTGGGCGCCGGAGTTCCCTTTGGCGGCGGTACGCCGCCAGGTTTTATTCTGATGATCGGCGGCGAATCACAGGTATCAAACAGCGTCAAGTTAATTTCAGAAAATTGGATTCTCAGTGGTGATGACACCAATGTGGTGTTTTCCGGCGGCGTGCGCTTTTTCGGCGAAAGGCTTGCTGTTGATTTGGCGCTGTTGACTGTCGATGAAATGCTGCATGAGAATGGTTTTCCCTTTATCCCATGGGTTGATTTTTCTGTCTTTTTCGGTAAACAATAGGCACGTTGCAGAGATAGATGACACCAATATATAAAAGGCGCTGAAATGAAACGATGGCTAAAATGTTTTTTCGGGATATTGATAGTGCCGTTCATTGCACCTTGCGGTCAAAAGGAGATAGTCAGAATGAGTGAGACAAACTCCAGGTCAACCGAATTTGTCCCGCAATGGGCGAAGACGGTTGTCTGGTATCAGATTTTTCCTGAGCGATTTCGGGATGGAGACCCGACGAACAACCCGACAATGGAGGATATTCGAGGCGCTGATCCTCATGAGCCGCCCAATCATTGGCAGGTTCATCCCTGGGGAAGCGATTGGTATGAGCTGCAGCCTTTTGAAAAACAAAACGGTGAACCCGAACTTTGGAAACATCTGTTGCGCAGGCGCTATGGGGGTGATCTCCAGGGAATCATCGATAAACTCGATTATTTGAAAGATTTGGGCATCACCGCCATCTACCTGAATCCCGTTTTTGATTCTCCTTCGCTGCATAAATACGATGGTGCAAGTTATCACCACATCGATCCCAACTTTGGTCCGGATCCTGTTGGGGATCGTCGTCTGATGCAGACGGAGAATCCCATCGATCCGACTACCTGGGTGTGGACGCGAGCGGATGAGCTAGCCTTGGCGCTGATCGAACAAGTGCATCATCGCGGGATGCGCATCATTTTTGACGGCGTGTTCAATCATATGGGAATCAAGAGTTTTGCGTTTCAAGATGTTTTGAAAAATCAACAACGTTCTCCCTATAAAGATTGGTTTTATATCAAATCCTGGGATCATGCTGAGCGCGGTGAAACCTTTGATTACGAAGGCTGGTTCGGGATCAAATCTCTGCCGGAATTGCGGGAGGACGAGGCGGGGATCGTTCAGGGAGCGAGTGACTATATCTTTAAGGCCACTGAGCGTTGGATGAACCCGAAAAACAAAGGGATTCAATATGGAATTGACGGCTGGAGATTGGACGTCGCCTTTTGCATCGGGCATCCTTTCTGGAAAAAATGGCGCAAACATGTACGCTCCATTAATCCGGAAGCCTATTTGACTGCCGAGCTCATCGACCTGCCGGAGAATGTCAAGCCCTATATGCAGGGCGATGAATTTGACGGCGAAATGAATTATAATTTTGCTTTCAGCTGTGCCGAATTTTTTATCAATCCTCCCCCAATGCGCATTACGGCGTCTGAGTTCAATAAGCGATTGCAGGAGTCAATCGAAATGTATCCGGCGGGTGTCGCTTTTGTTTCTCAAAATCTTTTCGGCAGCCATGATGCCAATCGCATTGGATCCCACATTGTCAATCGCGGCATTGGCAATTTCAGAGACTGGAGCCAATATTTTGGACTATCGCAGGCGGCCAAGAATCCTCAGTATCAGGTGCGCAAGCCGAATGAAGAGGAACTAAAGCTGCAAAAGTTGTTTGTCATCATGCAGATGACCGCCGTCGGCGCACCGATGATTTATTATGGTGATGAAGTGGGAATGTGGGGCGCCAACGATCCCGACTGCCGTAAACCCATGATTTGGGATGATATTGAATTTGTTGATGAGGCTTTTGATCCGGATGGGGTCGCCCGCAGACAGGATCATGTTCGACCCAATCAGGATCTGTTTGCTCATTATCAGAAATTAATCGCCATCCGTAACAGCCATCCGGAATTGCAGTTTGGCAGCTATCGATCATTATTGACAGACGATGAGCGGGATTTATTGGTATTTGAAAGGGTATATGAAGGAAGCCGAATCATCATCGTATTGAATAACTCATCTGTGGCGGCCGCTATCGAACTGCCCGCAGCAGGTACTCGGCAATATGAGGATTTGCTTAATGGCCACATCATCAATAGCCTTGACCAAAAACTGATTGTAAATATCGACAGCAAATGGGCTGCCATTTTAAAGGCGAAATGATGCGAATGCAAGAAGCTTTTGGCGACAATGAAATTGTTCACAATCATACAAAATGGAGATACTCCATCATGAATCGCAAAGCGTTTTTCAAACATCTGTGTTGCGGTATCTGCTCCGGTGTTGGGCTGACGCTGCTGTCGAATGAAAATGTTGCTGCCCAAGCCGAAACGGAAGAATCGAAAGATGATTGGCGTGTTGGTTTCATGCAGAAACGCTTCAATATCTTTATTAGACAGGTACAGAGTGCCGTCGATGAAGAAACCCGGGATAAACTATTAGAAGCAATGGGAAGGTCTTGTGCTCAGGAATCGGAATCCCATTATATAAAATTCAAGAACAATGTCGAGGGGTTATTGGCAGAAATGACCGGACAATGGCTTGAAAAGGCTGAATACCATTCTGAAAAAAATGAAATTATGCTGTTCAGCCGCGAAACAGGTCGCTGTGTCTGTCCTTTTGTTAAAGTCGGTGAGACCGCAACATCCTTTTGCAGCTGTTCCAAAGGCTATCAGATGCAGATGTTTGAGACTGTACTGGAAAAGCCTGTCGAGGTGGTCATTATGGAATCAGTTCTTCGAGGGAGCCAACGCTGCAGCTTTTTGATCAAGACGTAATAAGGCGGTAGGGGATAAAACCTGATCGTTCGTTTTTAATGTGCAGGCCGGCCGGAAAAGTAGGCCTACCGTTTGGAAAAGTAGGCCTACCGTTTGGAAAAGTAGGCCTACCGTTTGAAAAAGTAGGCCTACCGTTTGAAAAAGTAGGCCTACCATTT
>RPQV01000045.1 GCA_003818595.1 Calditrichota bacterium | reverse complement strand
TGTTTATTCGTTGTTTACCCCTCTTTCCTCGTTATATCCCAACATCCCATTCATATATGTATTGTTGAATCTGTTGATGATGTGCGCCTTTACGGTGTTGCTGTTGCGTTTGCTCGGAATACATCCTGCAGCCGCAGCTTTTTCGGCTCTCACCCTGTTGTTTGCGCCGCAGGTTCTTCTCGATATCGCTCATTCACAGATCAATCCTGTGCTTTCATTAACCCTTTTGCCGGTCATTCTCTATTTTGCACATTTGTTTATGCGACAGCGGTTGCTGTTGTGGTTTGTTGTCAGTGTTTTCATGTTCACATTTCAACTGCTCCGCGGCAGCGCTGCGGTTTCTATTGTCACCATTGTTCTGTTGTTGATTTTCACCCTCATTAACAGTATCCAACGGACCAAGAGCAACAAGATACTCGATCTTTTTTTGAACAGCGGTTTTATCTTGGTGCTTCTCGCACTCGGATTTGTGGGCGCTGCTTATGTGTTGCTGCCGTTGAGCGAATTCCTTCGTTTTGCCGACATTGTGATGTCGCCGCTGAAAATTGAGCCGAACGATTTTTTACTTTTCACATATCCGACCTTTAATGGCGAATGGGCGGTCGGTGATAATGCGCGCGTTCTTTATTTTGGCCTTTTATCTTTATTCTTAGCCGGTTTTCTGTTCCTTGCGCGGCGAGATCCATCAACCGTGCTGTTCGGATTGGTCATCATCGGACTGCTGATTGTCGGATTTGTCCTGCCCGCCAATCTAACCACCCATGGTCTGCCGGTTGTTTTTGGTCTATTGGCCGGACTCGGCATTCATCTCCTCATTCAATACCAGCAGCGTAACAAGCAGCGTCCCAGTCGATGGCTAGACGTCTATATGCTGATGTTTTTGGGCGCTGTTGTCGCCGGTTGTATATTTTTATTTTTTAACGAACCCATTTTCAGCCGCCATATTTTGGCGCGCATTCCCCTGCTCACGATCACTCGACGACATCATTTTTTCCATATTGTGTTGCTGGAGAGCGCAATCGCCTTTGTGCTGATTGCCTTGGCTTTCCTTTTGGTTCGTCTATTCCTGCGTTCACGAATGACGCCTTTGACCTTTATTGGCGGTTTATTGCTGCTTGCGATCTCAGATTTTTATCGCTTAAATGATCATATTCAGAATACCATCCAGCCGACAGCGGTTGAAATGACGCCGCGCATGCGTCAGGAAATGCAGAATGATCCATCATTTTTTCGTGTTTTTTCCTCGGTTGATGAGCCGTTAAAGCAATTCCAGTCAATCACAGGGACGACTGTTTCCCGTCTGTTGATATATCATGAATTTCTCGAGGAAACCGGACTCAATCTGCCTGATTCGCCATGGATGCACAATCCTTTTTTCAGCAAGTATGCACGATTGATATCGAGAGCCGGAGAAATCGTCGAGCAGCCGATACCGGTGCAAAATATTAATCCTGCTCGGGTGCGATTCGATCGGTCGGTTCTCGATCTTTTGAATGTCCGCTATATCTTGTGTCATTCACCGATTCATGACCCCCTTTATCCGCTGCTCCAGAGCGAGGGAGGTTTATATCTCTACAAGAATCTCACCGCTTTGCCGCGTGCTTTTATGGTTGATTCTGTTTACATCTCTCCCGCAGGGCGCGCCACGTTCGATGCCATGAATGAACCGGCCTTCGATCCGCGCCAGGTCGTTTTCATCGAAGGGATGCCGCCCTTGGATGTGTCGCGCGCTGACAGTAATGTTGTGAACATTGCTTCATATGCTCCTGGTCTCATTCAGCTTCAAGTACAGGCTCAGGAAAACGCTGTTTTGGTTTTGAGTGAGGTTTATTATCCGGTTGGATGGACGGCGCTTATTGATCAGAGACCAGTGACGATTTATAAAGCGAATTCCTTGCTGCGGGCTGTTTTTGTTCCCCAGGGAAGACACAGCGTGGAATTCCGTTTTCTGCCCAAGTCTTTTCGTAACGGTGTGCGCATCAGCCAGTTGTTCTCTTTGCTCATGGTAAGCGGTTTGGGATATGGACTCTATACTTTTATCAAGTTGAAAAAGCGCGCGGAAGCGAAAAGATGATCAAATGGATGAAACGCACGCTCTATCTCATGTCCGGCACGCTGCGCGGAGCTTTTTTTCTGCTGATTATCCTCTTTGTTATTGGCATTGTGTATTATACGCAGCAGTTGGTGCGGCAATTGCGTTCAGAGTCCCGCGATATTGTCGAGTTTTATGCTTTAACTATTCAGCGTATTGCCACTGCTGATGTTGACGCCAAAGCGTTAGGTTGGGCGTTCGAAAATATCACTCAACGCATCAATTTTCCGCTGATTTTAACTCAGGCGGACGGGGAACCCGCCTCGTGGATCGGACTTGATTTGCCCGAGGAAAGCCGTTCTCCGGAAGTGATTCGCGAGGTGAAACGAATCATTGAGCATATGAGCGCAGAAAATCCTCCGGTTCCCATCATGTATAAAGATACCGTGATCAATTATCTATACTATGGCGATTCAAAAAATATTGTTCAGTTGTCAATGCTGCCCTACATTGCCTTGGGCACCATGGGATTGTTGGTGCTCTTGGCGTTCATCGGTTTTAGCAGCATTAAAAAAAGTGAGCAGCGCTTCATATGGGTGGGAATGGCCAAAGAGACTGCTCATCAATTGGGTACGCCCATTTCATCTCTGATGGGATGGGTCGAGATTCTTCGTTCCGGGGAGCTGAAAAATGCCGATATGCAGATGGTGGTCAGCGACATTCAGACCGATATCAGCCGCTTGGAAAAGGTTGCCGCCCGCTTCTCGCAGATTGGTTCTCAAGCAGAACTCAAGATTCAGGAACTGCAGCCGATCTTTTGCGATATTGTTGCTTATTTCAGACGCCGCCTGCCGCAGGCGGGAAAAGAAATCAAAATTACTGAAATTCATCATGATACCCCGCCTGTCGCCGTCAATCGCGATTTGTTCGAGTGGTCGATAGAGAATTTGATAAAAAATTCAATTGAAGCTGTTAAGCAAAAAAAAGGAATCATCATCCTTGAAACCGGCAGCCTGGAAGGGAAAAAAGTATACATTAATGTGCGTGATAACGGCATCGGTATCACCGCTAAACGTAAGCATGATATTTTTAAACCAGGCTACAGCACAAAAAAACGCGGATGGGGATTGGGGCTCAGCCTGGCCAAACGTATTATCGAAGAGTATCACGGCGGTAGACTTTATGTCTATGAGAGCCGTCCCAATGAAGGCACCACCATGCGGATTGAAGTATAAAGTCAGCAGCTGTTTCCCCGATGGCGATCATCCATCAACAACATCGCCCGGTTCACGCGAATAGCTCTATTGGAGCCGTTCAGTTAACCCAAGGATTCTAACATGAAAAAGAGGCAAAAAGTCAGGTTGGGGATTCTCTTCTTTACATTTTTGCTGTTCCCGGCCATATTCTATTATTTCTCACCCTATTTGATCATTGATGCCTCTGTAAGAGGAATTATCAATGGAAGTTTTGTCGTTTTTGCTCTGCTGTTCACCAGTTCTCTAATCTTGGGACGCGCTTTTTGCGGGTGGCTTTGTCCGGCAGGCGGTTGCCAGGAGATGATGATCCCGATCCGTAATAGACAGATTCATAAAGGCAATTGGATAAAATGGTTTCTCTGGGTGCCCTGGATTTTGGCGATTGGATTTGCCACGGTCAAGGCAGGAGGATACCGACAAATTGATTTTTTCTATCAGACCTCACATGGCCTCTCAATATCCAATTTATATTCTTGGGTCACCTATTTTTTCGTTCTTTTACTCATTGTTCTACCGGCATTTCTCATTGGCAGACGTTCATTTTGTCATCATTTGTGCTGGATGGCGCCGTTTATGATCGTCGGCAGAACCGTCAGGAACGTTGGTCGATGGCCCGCTCTCAAGCTGACTGCAAAATCTGATGTATGTACTCACTGCCGAACCTGCACCGCTCATTGTCCAATGAGTCTTCCGGTAGAAGAAATGGTTAATTCTGAAAAGATGGAACATCACGAATGTATCCTCTGCGGTACTTGTGTTGACGGCTGCAACGCCAAGGCGATACGATATTCTCTCTAATTTCTGCGACAGCAAGCTTTGTTCTGTGTCTTAAATCCCGGCAGGAGGTTGTTTTGAAAACGAATACTGCTCTGTTTTTACTCTTTACTTCTCTTTTATCTGTTTTGGGGGCAAAAGATGGATTGCTGCTCAGTTCCCCTGAAGCTGAAGGAATTTCTTCGACAGCGATTGTCAATTTTGTCCAGGCTGTTGAAGAACAAGTCGATGCGCTGCACAGCTTTATGCTGCTGCGCCATGGGAAAATCGTCGCTCAGGGTTGGTGGAATCCCTATAATGCATCGACTCCCCATATGCTGTACTCATTAAGCAAAAGCTTCACATCTACCGCGATTGGTTTGGCCATTGCCGAAGGACGTTTGTCAATTGACGATCAGGTAATCTCATTTTTCCCTGATGAGACACCCACGCAAGTCTCTGATAATCTCAAGGCGATGCGTATTCGTGATTTGCTGGCGATGAACACTGGCCATCAGTTCGACACAACAGGTAAATTATGGAATTCAGAAGTCGCAAGTGGCGTTGCGGCTTTTTTATCGCTTCCGGTTGAACACAAGCCGGGAACCCATTTTGTATACAATTCCGGCGCAACTTATATGCTGTCAGCGATTATCAATAAAGTGACCGGAACCAGCCTGCTGGAATATCTGCAGCCGCGTCTGTTTGCGCCGTTAGGTATCGATAAACCAAAATGGGAATCTGATCCGCAAGGCATCAACTTCGGCGGCTGGGGACTCTATTTGAAAACTGAGGATATTGCTAAATTTGGCCAGCTTTATCTGCAAAAGGGATGGTGGAAAGGACAACAAATCGTACCCGAATCTTGGGTGGCAGCGGCCACTTCACGTCAAACTTCCAATGGAAGCAATCCGGAGAGTGATTGGGAACAGGGTTATGGATACCAGTTTTGGCGATGCCGTCATAATATCTATCGAGGCGATGGTGCTTTTGGTCAATATTGTATTGTCATGCCGGACCAGGATGCGGTTTTGGCGATTACGGGTGGCGTGGGAGATATGCAGAAACCTATGAACCTCGTTTGGAATATATTGTTACCTGCCATGGAGGAGTCGCCTGTGGTTCCCGATTTTACTGTCGCAGCCGCTCTTGAAAAAAAGTTATTGAACCTTGGATTACTTCCGGTCTCAGGAGAGGTCGGGGCAAAATATGCCAAATCGGTCTCCGGCGCCACCTATGTTTTTGAGCAAAATGATCAAGGACTCAAATCGGTATCGTTTGATATGAAAAAAAACCCAAGCTGTATCGTAATTCGAGACGACAAAGGTGAGCATGTTTTATTCAGCGGTTATGGAACCTGGGTGGCAGGAACCACTGATTTTGCTGTTGACGCTGTTCAATCCGTTGCAGCATCCGGTGCGTGGACTGCTTCAAATCAGTATCTGCTCAAGCTCTGCTATTATGAAACGCCCTATGTCCCTCAGTTTTTGTTTCAGTTTCAGGATCAAGAGGTGCATCTGACCGTCCATTATAACGTCTCATTCGGCGATCGTAAATGGGTGGAAGTGGTCGGCAAAAAGTTGTAGCCCGATCATCGAAAACAAACACCATCATTTTGGAGGCAAACCATGAAACATCGTGTTTTTTTCCTTGTTGTCGCATTATGGTCAACTGCTTTATTTTGGATGTGCGCTGCCAAACGACCTGTGTGGGGAGATATCGAGAGGGGATTGATTCTGCAGTATCAGTTGAAGGAAAATCAAAATCTGGTTTATCAGCGGCAGACGTCGGTAGATCAGTCTATGGAAGTCATGGGGCAGGAAATGAAATTCACCTTTGAAATGGGTCAAGTATTCAATGTCAATTGTATGGGGTATGAGAATGGACGTTATCAACTTGATGTCAGGGTTGATTCTATTCAGGCGGTCATTAATTCAATTCAAGGGATGATGAAGCCTGATATGGGTTCAATTCTGGGAGCACATTTCACCATGTCCTTGTCTCCCCTCGGCAAAGAAAAGGATTTTAAAGGTCTTGAAAAAATGATCTATCTCGTCGGACCCGGGGATGAACGAAACCTTGATGCTGATTTTCAGACGCTATTCCCCGATGCTGCAGGTAAACCAATTAAACGCGGGGATACCTGGACCAGTCTTGACACCCTGACAATCGCCAGTGCAAATTCTGAAATGATTTTCTATTTTACAACTGCCTCCACATTCATTGGGCTAGAAACGATAGCCGGACATGAGTGCGCTAAAATCGAGAGCAAATCTATTGGCAAATTGACGGGAACTGCTCAACAGAATATGGCGGACATAGAGTTTGACGGGGAAAGCCAAGGAACTGAAGTTTGGTATTTTGACTATAAAAAAGGTGTATTTGTTAAAGCTGTGAGTGATCTGGTAACGGATGCCGACATCAACGTGGTCAGTCCACAGGAGATGACGATTCCTATGACCATGCACACCAAGGGGGAACTGAAGTTGAAATCAGCGTCATAAAATTGAATTGACTGCCGAATTAATGTTCATTCCCGTTGTGTAGACGGGAATGAACATAATCTATTCTGTAATATCGAAACAATTACGGGGGGAAACGCTATTTTAGCCATTTTTGTTCTTTGTACCATGCTGCAGTCAGTCGCATTCCCTCCTCTAAATCCACTTTGGGTCGGAATCCCAAGAGCTTTTTGGCTTTAATATTGGTGCACACCCAGGCGGATTGTCTCATTTCGTTTACTTTATCCTTATTCAGGATGGTTGATTTTCGGGTGATCTGAGAATAGCGATGGAGAAAAACCGCGATCCACTCCACAAGGAAAAGCGGCAGGTGTAAAACCAGCGGCTTTTTTTCAATCGCATGAGCAATCGCAGCAATCACCTGAGAAAAGCTGACATCTTGATCATCGCAGATGTAAAAGATTTCCCCTTGAGCAGCAGGAGACTTGGCGGCCAACTGTATTCCTTCAATCAGGTCGGAAATATAAACGATGCTGATCCGCTGTTCCCCATTACCGATCATTGGTGCGAATCGCTTGTCAATGTTTTTGAAGAGGATAAAAAAATCTTTGTCTCCCGGTCCATACACGCTTGGCGGACGGATGATGACAGCCGGACGTTCACGGCTGAATTCGAGCACATGGTGTTCGGCCATTAATTTGCTTTTGCCATAAGCGGAAATGGGTTGTGCCAGGTCATCTTCATTCACCGGTCTGATGTTGGCGGACGGACCACCGGCTGCCTGACTGGAAATAAAAATGAACTTTTGTTCCGGTGTTCCCGCTTGGCGGCAGGCATTGAGCAGGTTGAGTGTTGCCAAGGTGTTATTGTTGTAATAGTCCTGTTCATTTTTGCCGCGGGTAACACCGCCCAAATGAAACACCATGTCCATTCCGGATACGGCATCGATCAGGGTTTCCTGAAGACAGAGGTCTCCATATACATATTCAACCGGCATGTCCTGCAGCAATTTCAGATTGCTGGTCTTCCTGATCAAACAACGGACTTGAATTCCGTTACAAATCAGGTCTTTTACCAAAGATGCCCCAATAAAACCATTGCTTCCTGTTACCAGCGCCTGCATGACAAATCTCCTTTTTGATGTTTAATTTACAATTTTTTTACCATCTCACAAATTATTTACGCTGGATAGATTAGAGTTTGAGCTTGACTAGTTATTGATGAATAGCTATATTATGAATAAATTTCATTTTCTACAATGATGCTGTTGTAACATGGAGAATTACGGTGACGGACCTTTTTAAAAAATGCACGGAGGGAAAAAGTGCCCGCGCGAAGCAGGCTATAGAAGAAGGATGGTATCCATATTTTATGGCTATCTCTTCCGGCGCTGACACTGAAGTCGTCATTGACGGCGAAAAAAAGATTATGATCGGTTCGAACAATTATTTAGGTTTGACCCAGGATGAACGGGTAAAAAAAGCCGCGAAGGATGCCATTGATCAATTTGGATCCGGCTGTACCGGATCGCGATTCCTAAATGGAACATTGACGATTCACGAAGAACTCGAAGAACGATTGGCAGAGTTCATGCAGATGGAATCGGCGCTCGTTTTTTCCACGGGCTTTCAGACAAATCAAGGGGTTATCTCCACTTTGGTGGATCGCAAAGACCTTGTGATCGGTGATGCGGAAAACCATGCCAGCATTGTCGAAGGGACTAGACTGGCGTTTGGGAAATCACTGAAATATCGTCATAACGAAATGGCCGATCTGGATCGAATCCTGTCGCGCAACAATGTTACCGGAGGTACGCTCGTTGTTACAGACGGCGTTTTCAGTATGGGCGGCGATATTGTCAATTTGCCTGAACTCGTCAAGGTTGCGAAAAAGCATCAAGCCCGCATAATGGTGGATGATGCGCACTCCATCGGCGTGTTGGGAAAAACAGGCGCCGGTACGGCTGAACATTTTGATCTGATCGACCAGGTTGATCTGGTGATGGGAACTTTTAGTAAATCTTTTGCTTCTCTGGGTGGTTTTATCGCCGGTAACGTTGATGTCATTCGTCACATTAAACATAATGCACGCGCATTGATTTTCTCCGCCAGTCCGCCGCCTGCGGCTGTCGCAACGGTTTTGGCATGTCTGACCATATTGCAGAATGAGCCGGAACGACTGGAAAAATTATGGCACAATTTTCGAAAAATGAAAAATGGCTATGAACAACTCGGTTTTAATACCGGGGTCAGTCAAACGCCGATCATTCCAATTATCATCGGTGAAGATGAGAAAACCTTCAAATTTTGGCGATTGCTTTATGAAAACGGTGTTCTCTGCAATCCGGTGGTGAGTCCTGCTGTACCCCCCAATATGTCTTTATTACGGACCAGCTATATGGCCACGCATACGGATGAAGAATTGGATAAAGTTTTGGATACCTTCGAAAGGGTGGGAAGACAATTCGGAATAATTTGAGCAGAAAAAAGGGCTGTCAATGATGACAGCCCTTTTTTTTAATCCAGCCAGTATAACATGCGCCCGCAATTTTCACAGGTAAATATGTCGTTACCCTCCCTGCCTTGAGCGCCGATTGATGTGGGTTGACGTAAAAAACAACCTAAACATATGTCATTTTTAACCGGTACAATGGCGCGTTTTAGTTTTCCGCGCAACCGCTCATATCGATATAAGAGCGGTTTGCTGATTTTTTCAGAAAGCTCCTTTCGGGCAACTTTGAGTTCGCTGCAGCCGGTGATGGAAAAACCCAATTTTTCCACATCCTCGGCTTCTTCGATCATCAAATCCAAGTCCTGTAGCGAAACGAGTGAATCGAGGTCCTTGTGGCCCATATTTATTCTCCGTGAAAGACAGATACAAGTTCTTCAAAAGTTGTAATCGTGTTCAATTTTTCCCGATTATGGCTATCCTTCAAAATAGTAACGAGGGAGCCCAGTACCGGGAGATACACATTTCCCTGTTCATTGGGATGAGCGATGACCATAAAGAAGAGATGCACCGGTTGATGATCAATGGCGTCAAAGTCAATTCCTTTTTGCGAGCGACCAAAGGCAATGATCACATCAGCTGTGGCGGTCGTTCGACCGTGAGGGATAGCAATGCCGCTGCCAATGCCGGTGCTGCCCAATGTCTCCCGTTGATTCAGCATGTCGAGCACGATGTACTTATTTTTAACCAGTTTTTCATTGACGAACAAGTCGAGTAATTCCTCCAGTGCCTCTGCTTTAGTGGTTGCCTTCATTTGAGGGATAAAAAGTGCCTTTTTGAAATGATTGGTCAAGTCCATTGTCTGCATTTTTATTGCTCCTCCAGCAAAACGGCCTGTTCGGTTTCGAACTCTTTGCGAGCGCGGTCAAATTCTTGGAGTAATTCAGGATGTATATCCAATCCTTCAAGATTAAAACGGCCGAGTTCGCGGATTAATGTGCGGATTTTCAAATCGTCCGGATCAGTCTTTTGTAAAAAGATGATGTGCTGCAATTCGACTCGACAGCCTGAACTGCGGAAATCTCCTTTTTCATAGCGGATTTGCACTTTTAAATGACCGGCCATAATCTGCAGCATCTGCAGCACCTGACTGTTATCCAATCCAATCAAGTATTGATTTTCTTTTGTGCCAGTTCGCTTGTTACCCATCGAACGTCCTGTGCGTGATCCATATGACAGATTAATAATGCATCTTCCTGCTCGATCACGATCAAATTATCAACGCCAATAATCGATATCGTGCGTGACTCTGCAGCAATATAAGAGTTTTTAACTTCTTTTAAAAGGGGATTGCCTAAAATTACATTATGATTTTTATCTTTTGTTCCTAGTTCGTAGACTTCACGCCAGCTGCCCACATCACTCCAGCCAAACTTGGCTTTGACCATGTGCACATTTTCGGCTTTTTCCATGATCCCGTAATCAATGGATTGGCTTCTCATCTGATCATACAGTTGTCGGGTCACTGGGTCCAGTTGATCTGTCTGCAGAACTGATTGGATCTGACATAGCGCTGAATGGAGGTCAGGCATAAAACTGCAGATACGTTCCAGGAAGGTTGCGGCTTTCCATACAAAAATACCGCTGTTCCAAAAATAATCATTTTTCTGTAAAAATGTTTCCGCTGTTGTACGATCAGGCTTTTCGATGAAACGATGGACCCGCATTGTCGCATTTGGCAGATCTTTGCTGATGACCTTGATATATCCATATCCAGTTGAAGGATACGTCGGTGGAATGCCAAAGGTCACCAGTGCTGATGCATCGACTGCAATAATAGTCAAGGCCTGATCCAGCGCTTCCCAAAAGAAGGGAACGTTATCGATGTGATGATCGGCAGGTGCAACAATCATGATAGCCTCATCATCCACTGCTGTGAGGTGTGCGGCTGCTAATCCGGCTGCCGGCGCTGTGTTTCGGCCGCAAGGCTCCATAATCAACTGAGATGGACTAAGGTGGGGAAGTTGCTGGTGAATGAGAGGTTTCTGGGCTTGAGTGGAGACAATGTAAAGTCTTTCCGGCTGCACGTATTCCTGCAGCCGTTGCGCGGTATTTTGTATCAGAGTGTCCTGATTGATCAGGGATAAATATTGCTTGGGTTTTGCTTCTCGGCTTTTAGGCCAAAATCGAGTTCCAATCCCCCCGGCTAAAATCACGGCGAAAGCGTGTTCCCTGAGACTATTCATGAATTGCTGTTCGTTTTCAAGTCAAGGATTCGCTGCAAATTATTCAGTTGAACAAAATAAGGATCAATGAACAGGCTGGTGTACCGAGGCCTATTCTCACGAAAAATTTCAAGCAAAATGTTTTGCAATTTTATTGATGATTTGCGCCTTTGGCAAAGCTCCGACCATCATCTCGACAACCTCACCGCCTTTGAACAACATCAGCGTCGGAATGCTGCGTATGCTGTGTTCGGTCGCAATTTTACGATTTGAGTCAACATCAACTTTGCCGACTTTGAGCTTGTCTTTGTATTCGCCGGCAATTTCTTCAACAATCGGCGCCACCATTCTGCATGGGCCGCACCATACAGCCCAAAAATCGACCAGAACGGGCACGTCTGATTTTATGACTTCCTGTTCAAAATTCGCATCCGTCAGTTCGACAAGTCTTTCCATTCCACTTCTCCATGTCAAGTAATCATTTTTAAGATCTAAAAAGTATTAATAATTCAACTATTTTGCAACAAAAAGCTGCAGAGACCTGATAAATTTATTCTTCGATTGCATGGCTACTGGTAACACATCATCATTGATTAACTATCTTTTGATCCTCCTTCTCCAGCGGGCGTCCATAGCAGTACAGACATCCATGACGGCAGGGATAGTACCAGCCGATATCCCAACTTTCCGTGCAGCCGCATGCTGCGCGCTGTCCTTTGGCCTTGCGAGGCGATGCCTGCAGTCCTGAAGGGTGCAGACGAGTCAATAATTCGCCATCAATGCATTTGGATCGCGGCCATCCGGGCACGCAGCAGCCGTGCAATTGCAGTCCAAATTTTCGCGCTGTTATCTGCATATAGTTTTGTTCATCTTTTTGCTGTTCGGCACTGATTTCAATAACCCGCCAATTGTTCCGACAAAGGCGGGAAGCCACCTTGCGATAAATTTGTACCCAGCTGATGGATACCTGTTTAACACCTGCCTCGGCAATTTGTGGAGCCAATTCATCAAAGAAATATAAATTCTCGACAGATATTCCCTCTGCATTACGCATGTGGATAATGGGATCAAAACGAATCCGAATACGTTCAGGCGATTTTAATAGAGTGATCAGTTCGGGCAATGAGGACAAAACAGTATTTGGTGAAGGGACGTGAGGTTCCATGTCGGAACCTCCGAGCCCAGTAATGGTAAGATGAAGAAAAATCTGCTCATATTCCGATAATTGCCGAAATAATGGTTGGTGTCTCAACATAGGTATAGGATTTTTGGTCCATATG
>RPQV01000044.1 GCA_003818595.1 Calditrichota bacterium | reverse complement strand
TGGTTGCTGTCGAGGGAAACACATCAAATCTCAAGGTTGGGGAGTACGTCTACCTCAGAGCGCGATTTATCGCGCCGGATCGTCTTGAGCTCATGACGATGCACATCGCCGAAGGACGGAGAATGAAAATCATGCTTTCCATTATTCCCGCTGTGTTTATCATATTCTGGTTCTTACGACGTTTCCGATGGCGGTTCACGAGTTTCGACTTTGTGGAGCGCTGATGCCCGATCTCATCACCCATTCAATTGCTGCTTATTGGCTTTTACGGTTGCCGCGATTTGCCCGTTTTCGCGTCATTTTCTATCTGGGCACGATTCTTCCGGATATTTTGGCGCGACCTATTCATATTCTGTGGCCGCAACTATCGCTTTATTCAGTGGCGATCCACACTCCAGTTTTCATGGTTGTCTGTGCATTACTGGCCGCCGAGTTTTTTGCCCCTGCTCTGCGGACAACGATTCGAACTTTTCTTCTTTTGGGTATTGGGCTGCATTTTTTTCTGGATTTTTTCCAAATACATTTGGGAGATGGATATTATTGGTTTTTTCCCTTTTCCTGGAAATCATTTGAAATTGGATTATTTTGGCCGGAAACTTCGATTCGTCTCTTGCCCTTGTGGTTGATTCTGATCGCGGGATTTGAACTGACCTTGAGGTTGATCAAGAGCAGGTGAGCCCAAAAGCATAGAGTTACTCATTCAGCACTCTAAAGACCGCCCGATCGCAGGTGAAACAAATTTGGGCGTATTTTTCATTCATCTGGTATCCGGCCATGCCCAGATTGGCCAAAAGTGCTGCCGGCAGTTGCGGATAATCTGGGAAGATAAACGGCGTCACTTCATATTCACCCGAGGTCAATTGGAGGGCTTTAAAATTTGGATGGAATCCCCAGATTCGCTCTCTACGGCCGAGAATTTCACCATAAGGTTCGATCGGCCCAGGATTTTCGCACAGATAGACCATGCCCGTCGATAGATTTTTGATCAATACCCCTCCCATGAGCACCGGCGATCCATGTGGTAGCAACACTTTGATATTTTCCATGTCGGTTGACAAGTGCAGCGTGATGCTGAGCTTTTCTTTCGTTTGCGGATCGATGTCTCGAAACGCAGTCTCAGTGCGGGCTTGAAAAAGTTTCGGTAGAAAAAGTGGTAAAAGCTTCCCATTTTCGTTGACATCACCCGCGCCCCAGGTGATCTCGCCATCCTTGAGAACAATTTTTTGAGTGGTGATTTTATGGTTGATTGAATAATAATAGAGATCAAATACGCCACTCACCTGACCTAAATTGTTGAGTATCGGCCGGGGCGGCAGCGTCAGTTCATAGTTACCATTATTATCGGAAAAGGCGGCGACATCAATAACATCCAACCAAACGAAAACTCCCGACAGCGGCAGTTTGCCGTCAGTCGTGATGACGCCGCTGAGTGTGCGTCGTTCTCCGCTGATAACATCGTGACTGAAGGGATTGCTTTGGCATGTCAAGAACAGGCACGCCAGAACTGCCGCCAATATCATTTTTATGTTCATCGGATATCCTTTTAGAATTGAAAACCCGCGGTGAGAAAAGCGCGTCGGTCTCGAATACTCAAGCCCTGCAGGACGGCTTTTGGGGAATTAAGCAGATTCATACCGCTTAGATTAACGAAAAATTGCAGCTTGTATATTCGCACCAATTTTGAACAATGCAGATCGATATTGCTGAAGGCTGGCAGGGTCACACTGGCCCGTTGCCCATCAAACGTGCGCAGCCAACCGATCTGTTCACTTTCATTGAACCAATGAAGGATAAAGGAAAAGCCGGCATGTTCCACCCGCCAATCGATGGTTTGTTTCAGGTCGGATTTAAAGGGGAAAGCCAACTTGTCGGAGATATTGTAGCGGGATATCCCCAATTTTAAATTCATTTTTTTTTGATAAAAGTGGAGGGTGAAGCCTCCCTCCACGCCGAAGATTTCCGCAATCGGTATATTATCGTAAAACAATATGGGTGAACCGGGAGCAGAATAGGGAATAAATTTATTCTCGTAATAATTGCGGAAAAAACTAGCCTCCAAATGCCAGCCGTCGATCGTTTGTGTCTGGAGTGACTCTTTGAAAATGTCCATGCCCAATTCAAGACTGGAGAGTGTTTCAGGATGCATCTTCTCTGACGCATCATCTTCGCTCGACGGGGCTCTGCTCAATTGTTGAATCAGGGTGGGAAATTTGGTGTTTCCCCCATAATTCAGGAAAAAGAGGAAGGCGAGATCATTGCGGTAACCGTCTAATGAAGTCGAGATTTTCCAGTGAGTTTTGCTCCAATTATTCTCCTGCGAAAGAGGGAGCTCAGAATCCTTCATGCCCGCTTGGAGAGAATCCACGATATCGTTGACCGAGTCGTGTCGAAGGCTCGCCTCGAGAAGTAAATTCTGCCAGAATGGACCACCCGCAACTGCATTGATTTTCGCGAGTGCGAACGCTCCATGATGAAGACGCTCAATCTTTGCTGTTTGTGGTTGTGTGATGAGATTCAAAGCCGATCTGTTTTCCTGGATATCGGCGTTCTTTCGCTCAAATTGATAGCCGGTCAGCAGGGTGAAATTCTCTTTGGAAAAGGTTTTATCCGCTGAGAATTGAATAGATTGATCGGCAATTTTGCGTTCGATGGCGTTTGACAGATAGGATATCTTGAATTTTTCTTTATAGTCAGTCAAGGATGTCAAAATATGAATATCGCGGACAGGACCAACATTGCCCGTGAAGTGGAATGCCCCAATTTTATGATTTCGATCGTCTGATTCGCTGTCACGATGGTTTTCATATCCAAGATCAGAGTCCGATACGAGCAGACTGCACCGTCTTTTATCTGAAGTGTAGGACAAGTTGGCATATTGATGGAGTCCTTCGTTTTCAAGGGATCGGTCTGACAGAGATTCGCCTTCAAATTGGCGCTCGTATGCGGCGTTTTTATAAGCATAAAACGCTGACAATGCACCGTATGATTTATAAAGCGAGAGGCCGATATCCTGAGTGTTATAGACTCCAGTTCGATATTTTGCCCGCAGCAAGTGATCTCCAATATTCTGCGGCTTTATATTGATCACACCGGAGAAAGCTTCCGGCCCGTAAATGGTGGTGTTGCTGCCCTTGATGATTTCAAGTCGCTCGATGGGATCCAGATTGATTACTGACAGATCAAACGAGTTATCAAATGGGCTGTTAAGCCGGACACCATCATAGAGAAAAAGCAGATCATCTGAATTACCTGCGCGGAGCGAAATTGATTTTTTACCGCTCATTTCTTCGTTGATTTGGATGCCGCTGTCTGTTTTCAGTACATCGCCTACATCCGCGTATCCTCTGATGTCATAGGTTTCGGAATTCAGGACGGATATTCGCATCGGCAGGTCTCGCTGAATTTCCAACTGTCTGTTTTCTCCGACGCCGACGACCTCTACGCCGGATAGGGGAATGACGCGCGGAATCAGTTCGATCATTTTAATACTGGGCAGAGAATCGACCTGAATTGTGCGTGGTTTATAAGAGATGTGCTGCAAAATGATGTGACCTTGGCGCTGGGTTGCGGCAAGGTCGAGAATGAATTTGCCGCTGACATCGGTTGTGGTTCCAATATCACTCTCCGCCAGGAAAACATTGACGTTGCTGATAGGCCGTTTGGTGTTGCTGTCGATGACCATGCCGCTGAGCTTGATTTGGGCGGCAAGATCATTGACCACCATCATCAGGATAATCATCAGATATTTCATTGGGCGTCCTATGCTGTTCAAAATGAATCGCAGTGACAAAAGGATATTTGAGATCGAGATTTTTGGCGATTAAGCAGACTGTAATGAATATACCAAATTATCGGCAATTGTGATACTGAAAATTTAACATGAAGGGCTGCTTTTGTTGTTTTGATTCATGGTGGATGAGATTATTCTTGCAATTATTTTAAATTTATTATATATTTTAAATATCTTGGTGGAGTTTATAAGGCCACCTGTGAGTGGTTGCCGCGAATTTAGACCTGCTGTTATTGATTTGATTTCCGAGCCGCTCTTCCTTTATCATCTAATTGGAGTTAATTATTGATGCAAATCGAAAATCAGATGGTTGTATCGCTGCATTATACCCTCACTGACCAAAACGGTAATATACTGGATTCCTCAGATAGAGATGAACCATTGAGTTTTTTAACCGGCGCCGAACAAATCATTCCGGGACTCGAAAAGGAGATTTTAGGTATGAAGCTCGGCGAGAAAAAGCGTGTCGTTGTCATGCCTGAAGAAGCGTATGGTGAGCGGGATGAACGCATGGTTCAGGAAATTAAGAAAAAGATGATTCCTCATGCGGAACGCCTGCAGGTTGGTGAAGTTCTGCAGGGAGAAGGTGATGACGGGCATCTGATCGAGGGTCATATCCTCGAGGTTAATGAGAACAGCGTCATTATCGACTTTAATCATCCTCTTGCGGGTGAGATTCTCCATTTTGACACGGAGATAATTCATTTTCGTCCTGCCTCTGCCGAAGAAATTGAACACGGTCATGTACATTAAACCATTTTACATGCGGGTCTATGCGTTCATGAATATTCCTGCCGAATTGTCCGTGAAGCGTAAGCCTCTTTTCTCAAACAAAAAAGGAGATTTTTGATGAATCTTTATGTCGGCAACCTGTCGTATGATGTCGTTCAGACAGATCTTGAAGAGTTGTTCGGCAAAATCGGACCTGTGAAATCCGCTAAAGTCATTCGTGACCAGGCAAGCGGAGAATCCAGAGGATTTGGTTTTGTGGAAATGGAATCCCCCGATGACGGCAAAACAGCTGTTGAGGAATTAAACGGCAAGGAAGTCAAAGGACGCCGAATTGTGGTGAATGAGGCAAAACCACGGGGAGAAAGACCTCCGCGTCAAGGCGGACCCCGACAAGGCGGGAAACCGGGCGGATATCGTCGTTAACAAGATGCAGCCATTCGGGAGTGTATGCTTCCGAATGGCGATTTTGCACACTCGAAATCACTCATCTTAAAACTGATCTTTTCGCTCATAACCGGATAATACTCACAGTCGCTTTTTGTAGATTCGACGCCGTTTGTGTTGTCTGGCGTTGTAATAACGCCATTGCGCCTGAACTTTGGTATTGTTTTCTAATTCGCGGTTTGTCTCAACCCATTGTATTTTGTTTTTAAGAAATACTTTATTGATTTCGTAAATCAACATCGCGTTGACGCCCTTGTTCTGCAAATCTCGACGAACCGCTGTTAGATAAAGATCTGCATAAGGATTGTTTTTCATCGCTTTAAGCACGTGCCAAAAGCCAAAGGGGAAGAGATGTCCATTGTTGCGTTGCATGGCGCGCGAGAGCGAGGGCATGGTGATGCCGAAGGCAGCGACTCTACCGTCCCCGTCCAGCACCACCGGGACATAATCAGGTCTGATGAAGCCGAAATATTGTTTGATGTATAAATCGATTTGCTTTTCTGAGAGGGGGACGAAACCATACAGATCTCGATAGGCGTCGTTGATCAGCTCGAACACTTGATGAGCATAAGGTAAGAGTTCTTTTGCGTTTTTCGCCCGCAACATGGTGAGATTATTCCGTTTTTCGGCAATGGCTGCCAGTCGTGCGACTTTGTCAGGAATTTCCGCCTTCATCTCCACCTGAAACTCGACATAGTCAATATCTTTAGCCCATCCGTTCTGCTCCAAATGCCGAGCATAATAGGGATAATTATAGCCCGCACCGAAGGTGCTGAGCTGGTCAAAGCCTTCGATCAGCAAGCCCTCTGCATCAAAATCTGTAAAACCCAGCGGACCGTGAATGTGCTCCATCCCTTGTTGTCGCGCCCATTCTTCGGCAGTGGTCAAAAGCGCTGCCGAGACCTCCTCATCGTCGATGAAATCAAACCAACCGAACCGCGCATCTTTGCTGTTCCATACTTGGATGTATCGGTGATTGATAAAGGCGGCAATTCTTCCGACAACCTGATTTTGTTTTAAAGCCACCCAATACGCCGCTTGACAAAATTCAAACGCCGGATTTTTACGAGAACTCAGCGTATTCATTTCATCTTTGAATAGAGGAGGCACCCAGAATGAATTGCCCTTATAAAGATGATAATGAAACTTGACAAACTGATGCAAATCTCGGTGACTTTTAATCTGTCTAATTTCTAATGACATCGCTACACCTGTACAGTTGGGGATGATTACATTGATCCATCCTGAATAATATCAGGCGCCAGTTTATCGGGATGAATAAGTTTATATTCTCAGAATGAAACACAACAGTGCTTTGATCTTTTGCATATGCTGAAGTGATGTTAATGAAAATGATAGTTTAAAGCAAGTGAATTGAAAGGGAAGCGCATTAATTTCTGGGATCAAAGCATTTCAATACAAATATCATGGATCTATAGGCTGCTTGACGCGTTTCAATTGATATATATTGCGCCTGTTTTAGCTCATGGGTGAATCGATATCAAATGATATTTTTCTTGATTTATAAGCCGCATTTGATTAAATTTGTTGATTAAAGCCACCTTGGCTCAGTCGGTAGAGCGGCTCACTCGTAATGAGCAGGTCGTCGGTTCGATTCCGACAGGTGGCTCTTTTTTATAAGGGTTGCGACAGCTTATGAAAATCATCATTAAACTTTTCCTGCTTATTCTATTATGCCGCTCTGCTCTATTCGCGAATTCCCCCGGGACATCCGGATTCCAATTCCTGAAAATGCAGGTTGGCGCTCGGGCTGCGGGAATGGCGGGAGCGTTTGCAGCAGTCCCCGCGGATGTTCATGCCCTTTTTTACAACCCGGCCGGAATCGCAGACATTCAGAAAAAAACAGCAACTTTTTCCTACCAGGATGACCTGCTCGATTTTAATTCTGGTTTCATTGGATATGTACATCCGATGTCGCATTTCGGGAATGTGGGTTTCTCCGTTCTCTATCGCGATTATGGCCAATTTACCAAAACAGATATCACCGGCCAAGAACTCGGCTCTTTTGGCGCCAACAGCATCGCCTTTTCCGCGTCCTACGCCATGATCCCGATTGAGAATCTTTTTATCGGCGGCAACGCCAAATATATTCGCGGCGCGATTGAAACATTTTCTGCGGATGCTCTCGCTGCTGATGTCGGAATCATGTACCGAATTCCTATGCACGAACTCGTTCTCGCCGCCGGAATTTTTAATGCGGGTGCTCAATTGAATGCCTTTATCACTGCAAAAGATGCGTTGCCGCTGTTGTTCAGAGCAGGAGTGACCAAAAAACTCGCTCATTTACCCTTGATGTTTGCTTTGAACACCTACAAGTACAATGATGAACCCTGGTATTTTGCGTTGGGTGGTGAATTCACTGTGACGCCTGCATTCTTTTTACGATTTGGTTATAATAGCTATGGCCGAGACTTGGGAGTTGATTCATCCAAAGATACTCTGGCAGGCGCCAGCGCCGGAATTGGATTTTTATGGAATAATCTATCCGTTGATTACTCTTATTCATCGGTTGGCGCTCTCGGTTCGCTTAATCGTTTCACCCTATCCGGACAATTTTAACCGGCGCAAGATGTACGGATTTTTTGTGTTAAACGAATTGTTTTTAAAATGAACAAGGCGTATGGATGGGTTGGAGGTTATATGAGACAGATATTTTTTATTCTGCTGTTGATCGGTTTGCCTCTATCTCTTTTTGCCCAATTTAAATCGCAGGCGAAGAGCCGTGAATTCACGGAAAGGATGGCGGATAATGTCGGTCAGGCCGTGGGCTTTTTAGGCTTGGATCCGTCTCGATTTTCTATGACGCAATCCTATTCCATGAGTTATTTGTCATCCGGCGGTAAAGGTTTTACCCAAGGCGTCTATTTGAATACCCTGCAGTATCAATTCTCTATTCCCTTAACTCTAACGCTTCAAGTGGGAATGGCGCATCAGCCTTTTGGTGGAACAGGGGCTTCGCCTATGTTGAAAGACGGAATATTTGTATCCGGCGCCCAGGCGTCATTTCGTCCTACTCAAAACACGCTGGTGCAATTTGAATACAGCCGGAGACCGCTTTCGACTTTTTCAGGATATTCGCCTTTTTATTCCGGTTGGGGTTGGCGGGAGTGGTAACCATTAATCAGGAAAAAGGAGCTACTTGTGACGAGAGGTAAATCTCTGCGCAGCGGACGTCGGCGTTCAACATCAAGAGAAAAAAGTAAACAGATGCCGACTTTGGCCATCAAGCCGTCCGTCATAGCCATCTGGGCACTGGTATTTATCAACAGCGTTTTGATCATCTCTTCTGCTCATAAATTGTTCAAACGATCGGTTGATGTCCAGATCACTCCCTCGAAACAAACGCTGACCATTGAAGTGCAGAATGGCTGCGGCATCAGCGGAATTGCCAATCGTATCAGCAGTAATTTGAGTTATCTCAACTACCAGGTGGTCGGCAAAGGAAATGCTGATCATTGGAACTATGATCATTCCATCCTTATTGATCTCACCGGAGATAAAGATGCGGCTGTTGAAAGACTGCGCAAAGACCTCGGCATCGATAAAGAAGACCTTTACTTGACCAAAGAACAAACAGGAGCTGATGTCCGTCTGATTATCGGCAAAGATTATCAGTCTCTAAAAATATACAATGCGCTGCAATAGGCCCTCACTCAAAGCAAACATGTCGTTTTTCTTTATTCTCTTCTATAATATTGTTCGAGTCCCGTTATATTTGCTGATATTTATAGCGGGACTTTTTCATGTTAAAATCCATAAAACAATCATCGGACGAAGGGGCTTATTTTGTCGACTGACTCAGGAGATGAAGAGGGTGCCGAATGAGGCGCGCCGTATTTGGATCCACATCTCCTCAATGGGTGAATTCGAGCAGGGTTTGCCGCTGCTTAAGGTGCTGATGAATAGATACCCGAACGATTGGTTCGTTGTCAGCCTCTTTTCTCCATCTGTTTATGATCACATGAAATGGAATCATCCCCGCGCGATTATTACCTATTTGCCTTTTGATTCCTATTCCCAGGTCAAGCGATTTCTCAATCTCGTTCGCCCCTCTCTCCATCTTGTCATTCGTCATGACATTTGGCCAAATTATCAGTGGGTCATGCAGAGTCGGCGCATTCCGTCCATTTTGGTCAATGCAAGCATCTCAGACCATCGTTTGCCTTCAATGCGGCGGTTTAAATATTTTTACCGTCAGATTTATAATACTTTTTCTGCCGTGTGTGCCGTGTCGGCTCCTCAGCTGGATCGTCTTGGGGAAATTTACAGACGACCGGAGAATATTTATGTCTGCGGCGATACGCGATTTGATCGCGTGATGGATCGGGCTTTGGACACTGATAAGATAAGATTTATCATGGAAGCCATAGATTTCGGGCGATCAGAGTGCCTGGTGGTTGGAAGCTCCTGGCCTTCTGATGAGGAGATCATCTTGCCCGCGTTGGTGCAGGTGATGCAGGCTCATCCGCACTTCCGATTGATCCTTGCGCCGCATGAAATTGAAGAGAATCATCTCGACGCGCTGCAAAAGTTACTGATGGGAAAGGGCATCTCTGTTTCTCGTCTGGCGGCGCTGCAAAGCAGACTTGAAAGCCGTGTTCTGCTCATCGATCGTATTGGTCTGCTCGCGAACTTGTATGCCCTCGGGCAATTTGCCATGGTCGGTGGCGGATTCGGTCCTGGTGTACACAATGTGCTTGAACCTGCGGCACATGGCGCCATTGTTTTTTATGGGCCAAAACATTATAATTCGCCTGAAGCCCGGGCGATGATCGATCTGAAGATTGCCTTTTCTTTCTCAAATTCTGAGCAATTTGCCGCGTTGTTGTCGAATTTGCTGGGAGATCCGCCGGCGATCAAAGAGCGATCTGAAAAAACGAAAAAATTCATTGATCAAAATGCCGGCGCCAGTTCTCGAACTACCGATGTAATAAGCCGCTTTTTATAACCTGTTCTTGACCACAAATTCCGGGAGATTTTATGGAAGAGCTTCATGCAGTACAATGGCATGATGGTAAAGTTCGTATTTTAGATCAGACTAAACTCCCCGAGGAGTTGGTTTTGCTGGAAATATCTGATTATTACGCTGTCGTTGATGCGATAAAGTCATTGGCCGTTCGCGGTGCACCTGCTATCGGCATCGCTGCGGCATTTGGCGTGGTGTTGTCCGTTTGGAATGCCGATGAAGTGGATCGCGCGGCGTTCATCGAATCTGTCAACAAGGCGATCGAAGAACTCAAATCGACGCGTCCTACTGCAAAGAATTTATTTGGTGCATTGGAAAGAATGAGAAAAGTTCTTTCCCAGAACCTCAGCAGGCCATTGCGCGAAATCAAATCAGCTCTGCTCAGGACCGCTCAATCGATACTGAATGAAGATTTAGAAAATTGTAAAAAAATCGGGGAGATGGGAGCAGCCTTATTACCGGTACGCGCTAATATCCTGACTCATTGCAATGCGGGTTTGTTGGCGACTGGTGGTCATGGTACGGCTCTCGGCATTGTGCGTACCGCCATTGAAAAAGGCAAAAAAATTAAAGTCTATGTGGATGAGACCCGACCGCTGCTTCAGGGAGCAAGACTCACGACTTTTGAACTGCTGGAGGACGGCATCGATGTCACCCTGATCACCGACAGTATGGCGGCGTTTGTCATGCAAAAAGGCCTGATCAATGTTGTTATCGTAGGGGCCGACCGTATTGCACGAAATGGCGATGTCGCCAATAAAATCGGCACATATGGGTTGGCGGTGTTGGCAAAAGAGCATAAAATACCTTTTGTAGTTGCTGCGCCTTTATCAACCTTTGATCCCGATATTGCCTCGGGGGATCATATCATCATTGAAGAACGTCATCCTGATGAAGTTCGAAAAATTGGCGATCGGTTCATCGCGCCGGAAGATGTCGAGGTGCTGAATCCTGCCTTTGACGTGACGCCCCATCACTTAATTTCAGCGATTGTCAGTGAACGGGGAGTTATTAAATTTCCCAACGAAAATGCATTGACTGAGTGGTTGAAATGAAGTGTGAAATCCTCAGACAATTAATTTGAATTAAAAGACAAAATAAATCTTGATTAAATGGCGCTTTTACTGTATATTTATCAATTATAAACGTTTATTTTCCCGAAATCGAAGGAGTATTCACCCATGAAGTCTAGAATTGGGATTCTGGCTGTCATTTTATTGAGTTTGACAGTGATTTTTACTGCTTGCCAAACAAAAGAAGTAACATCGGCAAAGGTTTACATTCAACAGGATAATTGGGACAAAGCGATCGAGCAACTTGAAATGGCGGTTGAAATGTATCCGACCGATGCTGAAGCTCATTATCTGCTCGGCGAAGGAATGGCTCAAAAACAAAATTGGACCCGCATGAATGAAATGTTTGACAAGTCGTTAAAGTTATCGCCGCTGTTTGAAGCCCAAATTAAGAATACGCGTGAAAAAAATTGGGTTAATAATTTTAACGCCGGCGTCGGCAAACTGAATAAGAATGATGTTCAGGGAGCAATCGATAATTTTACGACTGCCACGCTCATTGAACCCATGCGCGTCGATGCCTATAAAACACTCGGTATCGCTTATACCCGGATGGATAACTTGGAAAAGGCTAAAGAAAATTTCCGCAAAGTCCTCGAACTGGAACCTGACAATCGTGACGCTGTCAATGGGCTGGCCAATATCCATTTTCAACTGAAAGAATATGAAGATGTCGTTAAATTGGAACAACGCGCGGTAGAACTGAATCCCGACGATCGTGACGCCATCGCCAACCTCGCGCTGGCTTATGATTTCCTGGGCAATCGCGATATGGCCAAGGATACCTACCAAAAGGCGTTGGAAAAGAACCCCGGCGATAAAGATCTTTTGTTTAATCTTGCCAGATTGTTCTTTTTAGGCAATGAATATGATGAAGCCATTACACTGTTCAACCAGGTATTGGCCGCTTCACCTGAGGATTACGATGCAAACCTGCAGGTCGGTAATGCGTATTTGAGCATGGCAGATGAATTCCGCAAGCAGTTGGTCGAGAAGGAAGAAAAGGGCCAGGAAACCAGTGCGGCTGAACGCGACCAATTGATGGATTTTTACAAACAGGCAATTCCTTATTTGGAAAAAGCGGTTTCGATCGGTGAGGCAAGTACGGAGCTGAAGGTTAATTCGGCTGTGTACAATAATTTGGCCGTCGCCTATATTAACATCGGCGACCGTGAAAAGGGAGAATTGAATTTTAAAAAGGCGGAGAACGCCGAATAATTTGTTCAATATCTTGGCAATCATAAAGCCCCGAAATATGCGGGGCTTTTTTATGTGGGTTCAGCATCTTTAACGGGTGAAAATCGAGCTGCGGAACGCAGGCTTGAAGTTGAGATTTACATGACATCTTCAGACAACAATTTTATACAGAGAATCAAGGGGCGGGGTAAAATACCTCGGCACATTGGAATCATCATGGATGGCAATGGCCGATGGGCTCAGCAGCGTGGATTGCCGCGAACTGAGGGGCATAAAGCGGGAATTATGTCCGTGCGCGCGGTCGTCGAAGCAGCCGGTGAGATTGATGTGGCTGCCTTGACACTCTATA
>RPQV01000043.1 GCA_003818595.1 Calditrichota bacterium | reverse complement strand
TTCCTGGGTACTGGGGACATATGCCATTCACCTCAACGACCGATTATTTTGGCGTGGTGGCAGTCATTTTGGGACTTTTGGGCATTGTGCTGGCCTGGAAACGGCCTGAAGTGAAAATTCTGACTGGGTTTATGATTTTTTCGCTGTTGCTTGCCTTTGGTCGTCATTTCCCTCTCATCTATCAGGTTTTTTTCAAGTGGATGCCCTTTTTCGACAAGTTCCGCATACCGACCATGATCGTGGTGATGGTGATGTTCTCCAATGCTTTGTTGGCCGGTTTCGGTTTGCAGGCGCTTCTCGAAAAGGTGAAAGAAAATGATTTAAAAAAGGTGATGCGACAAGTTTTACCGATATTCGGCATCATTATTTTACTGGGCGTGATTCCGCTGCTGCTGCGCAATGTGCTGGGTTTCATACGAGCTGATGAATCCAAAAGCTACTCGCCGGAAATCATCAGCCTGCTCAAGGCTGTTCGTTTTGATTTATTGAAAAGCGATGCATTGCGTATGTTGGCGCTGACCGCAGCCGCATTTGGACTGGTATTTTCTTATTTAAAATACAATCTGCCACGCGCCCTGTTTGTGGGCGCCATGATGGTGCTGCTGCTGCTCGACTTGTTGCCCATTAATAAACGATACATGCAGCAATTGATTCCCAAACAGCAGATGGAGGATTATTTTTCGGTATCACGTGCCGATCAATTCATGCAGGCGGACAAGGAGCCTCATCGCGTTTTTCCACTCGGTGAGTTATCGAGTGAAGCGCATTGGTCCTATTTTCACCAATCCATCGAAGGTTATCACCCGGCAAAGTTGAGGATCTATCAGGATATTCGGGAAAGCTGCCTTTATGAAGGCAAAGAGAGTGGTTTCAGCAATGCGCAGGCGCCGATCAACTGGAATATAGTCAACATGTTGAACGTCAAATATCTGATTTCGCAGCAGGAAGTTCAGCACCCGGACCTGGTTCCTGTTTTCCAGGATCAGGAACAGCAGCTGCTGGTTTATAAGAATAATCGAGTTTTACCACGCGCGTTTTGTATCGGACGCATCGAAGTGATTTCCGATCGCCAGATGCGTTTACAGAGGCTCAATCAATTTTCTTTCAAA
The DNA here is from genome assembly GCA_003818595.1 of Calditrichota bacterium. Classification (GTDB taxonomy): domain Bacteria; phylum Zhuqueibacterota; class Zhuqueibacteria; order Residuimicrobiales; family Krinioviventaceae; genus Fontimicrobium. Next base: position 11,481 of record RPQV01000043.1, on the reverse strand, counting down.
TCCGATTCTGTGGCTATCCTTGAAAAACCGCTGTCCGGTGCTATCGAAACTCCGCAGCAATGGTCGACCAAAGTTACCCGCTATGAACCGAACCTCATCGATCTGGAAGTCAGCAGTGACAAGCCGGCTTTATTGGTTTTAAGTGAGATCTATTATCCGGCAGGATGGTCAGCTGTTGTGAATGGGGTAGATGCAGAAATCTACAAAGTGAATCACATTCTCCGCGGGGTGAGGATTCCCGCCGGAGAGTCAACAATCAGGTTCAAACTGGCGCCGCGGTCTTTTCAAATCAGCCTGATGCTGATGAGCATTTCTATGACGATAATCTATGGATTACTGATCGCCGCTTTTTTTCTCGCTTGGCGTCAGGTCTACAGGAGTTCGATAAAGACTGCATGATGACGAAAAAAATTAAGCGTTGGACTCGATTTGAACGATGGTGCAAACATCATCTCCTTTTCTTTTTTGAGCGTTTTTGGGGAAAGACGCCGCTGGAATGGCATCATTTCGATAAAACACAGATTAGGAAAATTCTGATTATTCGACAACATGATCAGCTGGGGGATTTTTTATTATCAACGCCCGCATTGCGGGCATTGCGGGAGAGTTTTCCCCGGGCTTTCATTGCTTTGGTCGTCCGACCTTATTTTGCGCCTGTTGCACTGAATAATGAATATGTGGATCAAGTGATTGTCACCTACGAACGACTCGCCCAGTTAAAACCGTCGCGGTTGAGGCGGTTTTGGAAAGAGATCCGGCAGGGATTTGATCTCGCGGTGATGCTGAATACGGTGTCACACTCGCTTACCAGCGACTGGATCGCTCACTTGAGCCGCGCGCGCTGGGTCATTGGGCCGGATCATCTTCCATATAAAGGAACGACGCGGAATTTTTTTTACAATTTTCTTGTGCCCTATCCAACCGAACCAGGACATTCAAGTCGTCGTAATTTAGATATCCTGCGTCCTTTTGGCATTTCCACTGAAAACGAGCGCGAAAACATGACCTTGTTGCCGGAAGAACGCCATTGGGCGGAAGCGTTCCTGAATGAACGAGGGAGGGATCGAAATCGTCCCTGTGTTGCCATCCAGGCGGGTGCCGCTAAAATCAGCAACCGCTGGCCGGTCGACAATTTTGCGCAAGCCGCTTCCCGACTGGCTGAGCAGTTTAATGCGCAGCTGCTTCTCACTTGGGGGCCAAAAGAGATCGAGTTGGGCGAACGGCTGAAATCTGGCGTCAAAGGTCAAGTGTTGTTCGGCGGTTTTCTGGACATGCGCAAAACCGCAGCTCTATTCGCTCAGGCGGATGTGGTGCTGTGTAACGATACCGGCATTATGCATCTTGCCGCGGCAGTCGGCGCACCTTTGGTTGCCATTTTTGGATCCACGAATCCCGATGAATGGAAACCTATCGGCGATGAGTTCATCGCCGTGCGGACGGATGATCATCAAATTAATTCCGTCACCCCCGAAATGGTGGTTGGTGCTGCCTCTCAACTGCTGAGAAAAAAACGGGATTTTGACTCAGGTCGATAAGGATTAAAGATGTGCGGCATCTGCGGAGTGTATGAAAAGGGGCGCGATAATCTGAGATTGGTTCAGCGGATGAATGATCTGTTGGCCCATCGCGGACCTGATCATGCGGAGGTTTATCAATCTGCCGATTTTTACCTGGGTCATCGCCGTTTGAGCATTATCGATCTGACGACTGGCGATCAACCCATTTTTAATGCACAAAAAACCATTGCCATTGTTTATAACGGCGAAATTTATAACTATCGCGAATTGCGGCGAGAATTGATAGAGCGCGGCATCACCTTTAGAACTCAGTCCGATACTGAGGTGGTGCTCAAATTATATGAAACAGATGGTCCGGATTCTTTTACACGACTGAACGGTATTTTTGCACTGGCGATTTTGGATCAACGGGGCGCACGACCGCGCTTGATTTTAGCGCGAGATCATTTTGGCGTCAAACCTCTGCATTACTTTTGCAAAGACGGTCGTTTTATTTTTGCCTCGGAATACAAGGCTATATTGCTGCATCCGGCGGTAGAAAGATGCCTGAATCCACAGGCGCTGCATCACCAGGTCAATCTGCGCTACAATCAGATGAATGAGACGCTGATCAAGAACATCTTTCGCCTTCCCCCGGCTCATTATATGATCGTGGAGGAGGGGCAGGTGATTCAGATCAATCGTTACTTCCAGCTCACTCCACGTATAGATACCCGAAAATCCGAAAACGATTGGCTGCGTGAAATCCCGATTGTGCTCCAGCAGGCGGTCAAGCGCCAACTGGTCAGTGATGTGCCCATTGGAGTTTATCTGTCCGGCGGTATGGACTCCGGATCCATCGTCGCCATGATGCGCCAAGCCGGTGTACAGCAGATCAACACCTTTACGCTCGGGTTCAATGAACCAACCGATGAATTGGACGATGCGCAGATCACCGCTGCTTATTATGAGACCAACCACCACTCGTTGCGTCTTGATCTCAATCCCATGCGTCGTCTACCGCAAGTGATCTGGTTTGCAGAAGAACCAAAAATCAATCTGCTGCAGGGATTCGCCATGTCAGAATTTGTGTCGCGGCACGTCAAAGTCGCGCTCGGAGGCTTGGGCGGTGATGAGCTGTTTTCCGGCTATGACATTCACAAATTGACCCTGCCGTTCAATCGCCTGATGGCGCACATACCGCACGGATGTGAAGGCGTTGCTGCCAAAGTCAGTTCATTACTCTATTATTTGCAAACCCGATTGACGTCTGCCCGTTTTGATGAATATCGGCGCGGATTACAGGCGGCACTGGCAGTCGGTAATATCACTAGGTTCTACCTCATTATGAGAAATGTGTGGGATTTTGACCGTGAGCATCTGCGGGTCATTTATTCACCCCATTTTCTGCAGCAGACTCTGGAACCGGTACGAAACGAATTCGATCCCCTGTTTGAACATTATGCCGGACAGACGCCCCTAGACCAGATTTATGCGGCGGAATTTGCTTCAAAAATGGTCAATGACTATTTGCTGGTGGAGGACCGCATGTCCATGGCTCACTCGTTGGAAGAACGAGTACCTTTTTTGGATTTGGACTTGGTCAAACTCGGGTTTTCGATTCCGGGCAGGATGAAAATGCGCGGTGGTCAGACGAAAGGTCTATTACGAAAAGCGATGAGTGAATTTTTGCCGCCCAAAATCCTGCAGAAGAAAAAATGGGGATTTGCAGTCAATCCCTACCTCCAGTTTAAAAAGGATCTCAAAACAACAGCCGAAGCCATACTGACGCATCGGCGGATTGAGCGGGCAGGTATTTTCAACTATGATTATATTCGTACGATCCTTGACGCCAAACCACACCCTCGTTTGCGCTGGCATTATAATTTTCTGTGGGTGTTGACCGGCGTGGAGATTTGGAAGCAGATGTTCATAGACGACGGCGCCGGCATTGCCGGAGCGTTCGAACTCGAAGCATTTTTCGATCAATCAAATGATGTTCACGGGATTTAGATTGACTTGAAAACCGTATTGGTCGTAACCTATTACTGGCCGCCGGCAGGCGGTCCTGGAGTTCAGCGGGTGCTCAAGTTTTGCCGCTATTTGCCCCAGTTTGGTTGGCGCCCGCTGGTTCTCACTGTGGCCGATGGGGAATATCCGGCAATTGATGAATCTCTCGCTGAAAATATTGCCCCGGACTTGGCCGTCTATAAAACGGCATCACTGGAGCCGTTCTCCCTTTATCGCCGTTTCATCGGCAAGAAAAAGGACGAGAAGATCACGACCTTTGTTCTCACTGAAGATTCACAGGGTGATCTGAAGAGGCGGCTCGCCGCGTTCATCCGCGGTAATTTATTTATACCGGATGGCCGCATTGGTTGGAAACCCTTTGCCGTGAACCAGGGTTTGCAGATCATCCGCCGCCATAAACCGGACGTGATTTTCAGCACGGCGCCGCCGATGAGCACCCATTTGATTGCCAAAACATTGGCACATAAATGCAGCATTCCCTGGGTCGCTGATTTCCGAGATCCGTGGACCGATGTATTTTATTATCATAATTTAAGACGAACACGATGTGCTCAGCGCTTGGATCACAGGTTGGAAGTCTCGGTATTGCGCTCGGCTGATGCCGTGGTGACGGTCAGCTCTACGATTCAAAAGCTGTTTCAGGAAAAAGCAGAGAACAGATATTTTGTCATTGCGAACGGCTTTGATAGCGATGATTTTTCCGGCGTTACGCCACTGCCGGCTGACGGTCTGAGGCATATTGTTCATGCGGGACATCTGGCGGTCAATCAAAATCCCTCGGCCTTCTGGATTGCGCTCTCACGAATGACCCAAGATAAAGCCTTCAGCAATGTCTGTATTGATTTTTATGGGTCTATTCACAGTAAAGTGGAACAGACGTTGAAAGACTGCGGTTTGATGCCGAAGTGTCGCTTTTTCGGCTATAGACCGCATCATGAACTCGTCAGTGCCATGAAACGGGCTGATCTGCTGTTTTTTATTGTGCCGGACACCTCTTATGCTAAAGGCATCCCAACGAGCAAGCTTTTTGACTATCTGGGCGCCGGCAAACCGATTCTTGGCGTTGGTCCGACAGACGGCGATGCGGCGGAGATCCTGCGCCAAACGAATGCAGGAATGATGGTGGAAGCAGGTAATGAGGCTGGATTGCTTGAGGCTATATTAAAATGTTTTAAAGGGAGTTACGGCTCCCCCTCAAGTTCCAGGATATCGTCTTTTTCAAGGCAAAGTTTAACAGGCAATCTCGCAGAATTGTTTAATAATATTTCTTGATATATTAAATGATCAAGTGTTTTAACATTTAACTAATGATGGAAGTGACGCAAAACCAAGATGGATTCTCATTTAAACGATAAATAATTACTAGAGTTTTATAAGAGTATTATAAGAGTGAGTTGATATCTCGCATGTCCTTCAGTCTTCACAAACTCTTTTTCATGTCCCGCAAGTTGATCAAAGACTTGGGTCGGGATAAAGCCATTTATCAGCTTTCTGATGATCTGCATGCGTCGCAACTCGGTGAATATTATTTTCTCATCGACGAACAGGAACTGCTCAGAGGTCACAGCCAGGATTATCATTTTGATAAAGACGGCATTCCGATCATTCCTACCTATATCGATGTAGCGGAAAAGCAGATGATCTACTATCCGATTTCAATCGGTCAGTACGGTCTGGCTATTTTTCATACGTGGATGAAAAGCGGCAGGGAGGAAGATCGAGCCCGTTTCTTCAATATTGTCAAATGGTTTTATGATCATTGCACGACCGATGAAAAGGGTGTTTATTGGCTCAGCACGGTGCCCAGACCAGAATATCGCATGACGAAGCCATGGCCTTCCGCGTTCGCGCAAAGTCGTGGACTGTCCATTCTGTTGCGGGGTTGGCAGCTCAGCGGTGAATGTCGTTATCGCGATGCTGCTGTTGCGGCATTAAAGATTTTCGACATTCCTGCAGCTGAAGGAGGTGTGGTTACCCCCACCCCCTTTGGTCCCTTTTATGAAGAGTACCCTACAGTTTTTCCCACCATGGTTTTGGATGGATTCATTTTCTCCCTTTGCGGTCTCTACGATGCGGTGCGTGCCTTGAACGATGATTGTGCTCGGAGGCTTTTCCAAGCCGGAATAGACACCTTAAAACATTGGCTGCCTCACTATGACCTTGGTTTTTGGATGCGCTATAATTACTGTCGGGAATCCTTTTATCCCGATCCGGATCCGGCAACCATAGGCTACCTGCGCCTGGTCATTACTCAGCTCAACATGCTCGCGCGCCTCACCGGGGATATTGACTTTTCCCGCGCGGCAGATCATTTTCGCGGTTATGATAAATGGCTGAACATCATGAGAATGTATGCCTTGAAATTCAGGGCTCTCAAACGGATGAACCGATTATGATCAGTGTCTATTTGGAAAATAAAGCCAGTGCAGAACAGATCCGCTATGTTTTGCGGGCTTGGGCGCCGATGATCGGCATCACTTGGCAGGAAACTGATCTTCCCCAAGCGCCGGAAGGCGAGGCATTGATCTATTATGGCAGGACTGATTTAGGGATCAACGGTCTGTGGATTCAGGCGAATGCTGATGAAAACGTTCTGCCTTCCCTGATCCAACCACGGAAAATGCGCCGAACGAATGATGACCCGACATTTCCGGAAGAGCTGTGGGTTGATTTTTTGTCGACTATTTCAATCGAAGGAAAACCGTTGTATCGGATTCAGGAAAATGAACGCGGCGTCATCCTGCATAACGAGCAGCGCGTTATGGTTGCCTTTGATATGTTTGCCTTGATATTTGCGCTGCTCACGCGCCGAAACGAGTTGGACACTCCACAACGCGATCGATTCGGCCGTTTTCAGCGCTCTTTCTCTCGGCTGGATCCGGCACTGTATGAGTATCCGATTGTGGACCGTTATGCATCGTTGCTGAGGCGATTGCTTCAGCTGTTGAATCCCGCCATTCAGTTTGAACCTCGATGGCCTGCAGGATATCCGTTCGCCGTGGCGCTGAGCCATGATGTTGATCGCATTCAAACCTGGACCCTGCACAAGGCGCGTCGAGCGTTGCGATCTTCTCATGCCCGCGAAAGAAATCTGTTCAGCCGCGTGCGTCTGCTGCTCGGATCCTTGATGCAGCCGGAGAACTGGCTGGGCAACTTTGGTTATATCAGCGAGTTGGAGCATCGATATGATGCTGCATCTACTTTTTTTATGGTGGCGAAATCGCGACATAAGCTTGATCCTCGCTATCGCTTGAACTCTTGGCGCATGAGCCGGGCGATACGGTTGCTTCGACACAAAGGGTGGTCCATTCAACTGCATGGCAGCATTCCGTCTGCAAAAGATGAGGCGTTTTTACACCATGAACGGTCGCTACTGCAGCAGGCTACAGGCTCGTCGGTTATGGGGATACGACAACATTACCTCTGCTTTGAAGAAGAAACCGCAGCGCATTGGCAGCATGTCGGACTTGTATACGATTCGACTCTTGGTTTTTCTTATGATAGCGGTTATCGTTGCGGCACATCCTTTCCCTTTCGCCTGCATGACGGAAAAAAAGAGTTGTCCGTTCTGGAAATTCCCCTTATTTTGATGGATACGGTGCTGTTTTTGGAGAGCAAGCAGTTTCTTTCGGCGGAGCAAGCTTGGACGGTGATCGAACGTCACCTTGAAGAAACACGAGCTAATCAGGGATTGCTGACACTGAATTGGCACAATTCCGATCTGCATCCACGCGACCTTTATGGCTATTCGCAGCTTTATGAACGAATTCTGGATTGGAGCCGACGACATAATGGGTGGTTGACTTCATTAGATGATGTTTATCGATGGTGGTTGAAAAAGTGATTAAACGCGTCGCAAAAAAATTGATTGCTGCCGGGCACACCTGCACATCAATTTTGGATTATCGTTATCGATGTCATGAGTTCAAAGGCGAATGGCCGCCTGTTTTTGTCGTCGGCGCTCCGCGATCCGGAACGACTTTGATCTATCAGCTGCTGATGTCCGCTTTTCAGTTTGCCTATCTGCCCAACGTTGCCAACACCTTTTACCGATGTCCGATTACGGCTTTGAAATGGGGGATGAATTGGTGCAAAACTTATCAATCAACATTTAGCAGCAGTCATGGATACGAAAAGGGTTGTATGGCGCCGAGTGAGGCGGGAAATATTTGGAATCGCTGGTTCCCTTTTGAAAAACGCGAAGGATTTAATTATACTCCGGCAGGGTGGTTGTCACCAAAAGCACGACGTGAAATTCATTGTCTGGTGACGAATGTTGAGCAGATTTTTCAGGCGCCTTTTATCACCAAGAATGTGAAAATGTGTGTCAGATTGCCGGCATTAAAAGAAATATTTCCTGGTGCTCTTTACCTCCACATCCAACGAGATATGACTGATGTCATTCTGTCCAATCTGGTGATGCGTCGCAACCGCGGCGTTTCCTGGGCTTCCGTAATGCCTAAAAATATCAAGATTATTTTGGATATGGACGAAATCGACCAGGTGACTCATCAGATTATGGATGTTGAACACGATATGATGCAGGATTTGAAGCTTTATCCGCAACAAAACGTTTTTCTCCTCACTTATCATGAACTTTGTGATTCACCAGAGGGTTTGCTCGCCAGACTCGCCCATTTTTTTGAATTGCACAAGGTGCGTCTCGTCAAAAAGCCGTTTTCTCCTCAACCTTTTCAATTATCTTCCCCCAAAATAAGCGGTGTTGTTCAACCGGAAGAGATCGAGAGGATTCGAGAGTTTGTTCGCACGCGGGGGACAGTGTGAAAATAATTTTAGACAAAGGTTGTTATCGAGATATTTGTGATGCTCATCCCGTCCCCATTTTTTCTCAAGATTGGTGGTTGAATGTAGTTGCTGGTGAAAAAGATTGGGATGTGTTGATTGCTGAGGAGGGAGGGACGTTTCTGGCTGCGATGCCCTTCACGCTCAAGAAAATCGGTCTATTTCCTGTGGTGAAAATGCCTGAATTGACTCCGTGGCTGAATATCTGGCTTAATTATCCCGAAGAGTCAAAATACGCGACACGACTGGCCTTTGAAAAAGAAATTCTAATGACGCTCATTCCTCACCTGCCCCAGACTTGTCGATTTCACCAGAAATACCATTATTCCTTAACCAATTGGCTGCCCTTTTACTGGTGCGGTTTTAAGCAAACAACCCGTTATTCTTATGTGCTCGACGAATTGGATGACGTGGAAAGGGCGTTCATGAATTTCAAGAAAAACAGTCGCTATGATATACGCAAAGCGGAGAAGCAAGTCGACGTGCAGGCCATTGATGATATCGATGTTTTTTTATATCTAAATCATCTCTCCTTTGAATATCGGCATAAAAAGGCGAGCTATTCGGATGTGCTGGTCAAGACGCTTGATGAGGCATGTCGCCAAAAAAGTTGTCGCAAAATCCTGATCGCGAAAGATGCTCAAAGCAGAATTCATGCTGGTCTTTATTTGGTATGGGATGAATACTCGGTATATTATCTGATGGGCGGCAGCGATCCCAAGCTGCGGGAGAGTAATGCCAATTCTCTACTGATTTGGGAGGCCATAAAATTTGCAGCTTCAATTCAACGCGCCTTCGATTTCGAGGGAAGTATGATCGAGCCGATCGAGAGATTTTTCCGATCTTTCGGTCCTCGACAAATCGCTTATTTTTCCATTCAGAAGAATCGTTTTCCCTTCAGTTTGCTGGAGGCTCTACGCTGAAAAAAGTGCCCAAATTACCTGTCATCCGAGCGGACTTTACGAAAAATGTGTTCAAGCTGATGTCCGGCACGGCTTTGGCTCATTTGACCACGTTGTTGGCCACTCCTATTTTGACCCGATTGTTCGCGAAAGAAAGCCTGGGTGATCTTCAACTGTTTCTGTCCACGGTCACAACTTTTGGCGTGGTGGCCTCCTTGAAATATGAAATGGCAATCGTGTTGCCCAAAGAGAATGAGGAAGGCAACGAACTGGCTGTTCTTTCGCTGGCCGTCTTGGGAATTTTTTCCCTTTTATTCACACTGCTTTTAGCCGTTACGGGGAAGCATTTATTGAGGTTGCTGAATGCTGAATCTTTGCAGCCCTATCTCTATTTTATTGCGGTAGGTGTGTTTTTATTTGGATTTTGGCAGGCGTTGCAATACGTTTTGGTACGTTTCAAAAAATTCGGCGTTTTGGCTACGAACAAAGTGATTCAGGTAGCCGCCATGAACATCATCACGATCCTTCTGGGTTTTTTCTGGCGGACAACCATGGCTCTATTCTATGCGCAACTCTTTGGCTGGGCGATAGCCGCTTATTTGGTATGGATCAAAAGCGACCTGCATTTTCGAGTAACCTGGCGTCGGCTCTATTTTCTAGCCAAAGAATATATTAAATTCCCCACAGTCAACACCGCATTGGTATTTCTCAACACCTTCAGCATGCAGCTCCCTGTTTTTATGTTCAGTCGCTATTTCGGCGTCGAAATCGTCGCACTCTATTCGATGGCCAACCGAATCGTGAGTATTCCCTTGTTTATGGTGGGCACTTCGGTGCAGCAGGTATACTTTCGAGCTGCATCTGAAGCGAAGCACCAAGGGCGTGATGCGCTGCTTCAAGTCTATCGTAAAACGGTCAGGAGCCTGGCGCTTTTTGCCCTTTTACCACTCGGTATTCTGCTTCTGTTTGGGCCGCAAATCGCTCGAGTTTATTTTGGCCAGTCCTATGCCGAGTCAGGTGTTTATATGCAGATCATCACATTTTGGATGCTGTTTCAATTTATCAATTCTCCCATCAGCGCCACCTTTACGATACTTGACAAACAGCAAATCGGTTTTTATCTTATTTTGATCTCACTGGTATTACGATTTGTGGTCATGGCGCTTTATCATTCATCTGCGCGCGGCGCACTGGCAGCGCTCTCGTTGACGGCCGGTCTTTTTTATCTGTTTTATAACTTGACGATATTTTATTTTATCAAAAAAATGGATCAAGCCTGATGAACAAGTTGATTTATTTCCTGCTGAGGACGTTTGCTGGAAATGCCTTTGCAGACCCGCAGTTTCCTGCTCCTAAATTAATCAAGCATTTTATCCTGCAAAAGATTTTGCGACGGAATGCTCATGTGCCTTGGCCTGTACATCCATCGACCATTATCAAAGCTCCGGAAAAAATTAACAGAGGAACCCGCTGTCCCGGCATGGCGCCCTTTTGCTATCTCGACGGAAGAAATGGCATCATTATTGGGGAAAACACCTGGATAGGACCGCGTGTCAGCATCATCAGTATGAATCACGATCTTTGCAATTATTCTAAATATATACCATCCAATCCCATCATCATCGGCAAGAATTGCTGGATCGGTGCGGGGGCAATCATCACTGCCGGGGTTAATCTGGGAGATCACACGGTGGTGGCCGCAGGCGCTGTGGTCACCAAAAATTTCTCCGGTAATGTCCTGATTGCGGGAGTTCCGGCACGGGTGATCCGCGAACTGGAAGGGTATCAGGCCGATGGGGGACGACCTTGAATATTGAATCAATGGATGTGTCTGTGCGTCGCAGTTAATGAAGATTCAATTTTCATTGCGACAACTTGTCTTTGTTTTTATCCATCAACTTTTTCTGGAATATATCCCTAAAAAAAGCTATTTTGTGAAAAACAGTGAATACAACCGGTGTCAATGCAGTGGAAAAAAATAGCAGCTCTTCCTTTTCAGTCAAAATGGACCAATACCTTGACAGACATCCACTATGGCCTACCATGGTGGCGGCGGTACTGCTGCTGATCATTTTTCATTTCCCTCATTTTTCCCGGACTGACCACACTGAACGACCATTTCTGCCCGTTGATCGCTATTTAAGTCTTCGCACTTTGCCCCTGTGGAATCCTATGGTCGACAGCGGTACACCGGCCCTCAGTAACCCGCAATGGGTTGCGCGGATGAACGTGCTCGATTCGATTGTTTA